>DEKP01000029.1:9260-25170 GCA_002353935.1 Ruminococcaceae bacterium UBA2719
CGGATAACGGGGCTCGAACCCGCCACATCCACCTTGGGAAGGTGGCGCTCTACCAAATGAGCTATATCCGCACAATTAATTTTTATTAGTATAAATTATTTTTTTATTTAAGTCAATAGCAATAAAACTTAAATAAACTGATTTTAGATAAACTAAAATTCTTAAATTAAAATCTATCAAAATATTTAATTTTGTATATTCCCAGCCGTATGCGCTTGTGTATGTACACTTGCCGTTGTATTTACCCTATGTTCACTGTCCGTCATAGGTTGCACCGTCTGTGTAAATCGCCTTTCCGTCTCCGTCATAGTAGCCATTTACAAAGTTACCTGTGTATATGTAGCCGTTCATGTTAGGCTCAAAGACAGTCGCTTCTTTTTGTAAAAACTTTAAAACAAATCTCAAGCACCAATTTAAGAATGGATTTACTATTACAAAGCTACTCTTGACCACCTAAAGCTCTAAAAATGTAATCGCCTATTATTTTTACATTTTCAACATACTTAGAAACACCATCTATATCTTTTAGTTCATAGGTATAATTTGTGTGCTTCTTAAACGAGAAATAAACGCTTTTGTATTCTATTAAAGTCTGCAAGTAATGTCCTCTGTGTAGTGGACGAATAAACAAAAGCAATTCTGAATCTTCATTCTCTATATTCCCTACTTTTTTCTTAAAAGTTATCCCAGCATTATCCGGGTCTTTTGAAGTAAGCATTTTCCACCCATCCAAACACATAATTTCTTTCGCAATTTTTCTTACATTAATTGTATCCTTCGGTACAGGTTCCGGAAAAAGATATTTTTCATTAAACTGATATGGAAGATTTTTAGTAATGTCCGGCAGCTGTTCAATCATTGCATTAAACTTACTTTCGTTGTCCTCATAAATACTATTCCATTTTGCACGTTCTATTTCATTTGATGGAGCATACAAGATATTGCTTTTTGCAATTTTTCCACAACGCTCAATGATTCTCTGTATTTGTATGTTTGATTTAAATCTTTCATGAAAGGATAAGGTCAAATAAACTGTGCCTTTTCTTGTTTCTTTAGAAAAAATAATTGAATTGGATAAATAGTTTTCTCCATTATGATAGCAACTCTTCGCTTTTTCAAAGCCATAAGTATGGTAATAATCAGCATTGGTCGATTGTTCCCAATCAATTCTATCAAGACCAAGCATTAAAGTGGAATAGCAACGCGGTTTGGATTTTGTAAAATACTCTGCAAGAGCTGTAAATTCATCAAAAGATAATGATTGCTGTTCATGTGGGTTAAAATCTTCCCATTCCTCGCCTAAATTTGATAAAACCAAAACACGCTTATCTTCTTCAGGAATCCAGTCAGAATTAATCATATGCTTATAGTAATACTCATACTCGTATTTTTTTAGATCTATTTGAGGAATGTCTTTTTGAATTCTATCAAAATCTTTGACTCCCCAAAACTCAAATATCAGCGAATTATGCCTAATGGATTTTATCAATTCTGTCATGATAGCGAAAGCTTTGTTTTTATCTGAAAACTTAAATTGTAATATGTTATATTTTTCCATATTTATCTCCTTTTTTATGTTAATAAATTAAACACATACGAAATATGGTATCCATATTGAAAGATCGAACTAATTACCGCCCTATCCGCCGGTAAAGGAAGGAAGATAATCAAGAAGTCCAGCACCAGCTGTAGCTTGCGAGCACGTCCGCTGTATTTGACACCACCTGCGCTACCGAGCCTCTTCCGTCATATAAATAGTAGTCCTTTTCATAATCATCCGATTCTGTGTTGTATGTATCGGCAATGGTGTCTACCGCTATGCGTTCGTTACCGTAGGTATATACGTTTTTAAGCTCGTTTCGCTTGCCGTATTCCATTAAAACCTGTGTATTTTCGGTATTTACATTGTTTACATAGTATGTAAGTTCATAATCTACACGGGTTTTTTCATCGGGGTTTTCGGGAATAACGACAGATTGCCCGCTTGCTGTATTTCCATTTTTTATGGATTTTCTTTCTTCGGACGTTTCCTTAGACGCTGCATCACTTTCTGTATATTTTACCACAGTGTGACCATCACTGTCCAGTACATAACCGACTATTTGTTCAATATCAGAGAATTTATCAAAATATTTAATTTATAGTAGAACTTGAGAAAAATTTGTGTTATAATATGTAATAATTTTATTTTTGGAAGTAATTATATGTCGTATAATATAAATTTAGGAGACTGGAAATCTGTTTTTGCGGTGCCGTCGTCGATTGTGGATAAACATCTTAAAATAGCAAGTGAAAATGAACTTAAAGTGTTGTTATATATACTTAAGAATTCTTCTGCTGATAATACTAAATCAACGATAGCTTCTGCTTTGTCTATAAATGAAAACGAAGTAAAGAATGCGGTGGATTTTTGGATAGAACGCGGATTGTTAGTAGACAGCGAAGATGTTTTAGTACCTCAGTCCGATAAAGTTAAAGATTCTAAAGGAATTGAATATAACAGTAGGGAAGAGAAGAAAAGTGTTTCTAAAAAAGCTTTACCTATTAATCGTGTAGTTCGCCCAAATGCAGTTTTTGTTGCTCAAAAGCTTAAAAATGATAAAAATTTAGCTGCTTTGCTTGATGATGCTCAAATAGCTTTATCAAAAACACTGTCTCCGGGAGATATTTCAACTTTGGTTATGCTCAACGATACATATGGTTTACCGTGCGAAGTTATTGCGCTTTTGATTAATTATAGCGTATCTATAGGAAAATCAAATATGCATGCGATCGAAAAAATCGGCATATCATGGTCTGAAAAAGATGTGTTTACGATCGAGCTTGCAGAAAAAGAAATTGAGAGAATGTTGCTTTCAAATAATGCTTGGGCGCATGTTTCGCGAATATTCGGTATACATAATGTCGGAAATCCGACAAAATCGCAACTTCAATTTGCAGATACATGGATCAACGAATGGCGTTTTTCAGACGAAATGTTGCAGGAAGCATATGAACGCTGCGTAAATACTAAGGGGGAATATAATATTAGATATATTAACGCGATTTTATCTAAATGGAATAAGTCAGATATAAAATCGTTAGAAGTTTTACGCAACGTTGAAATAAACACAAAAAAGCCGATTGTAAAGAAAAGCAACAAACCTTCGGTTTATTCTTCGGAAGGTGCGTCTTATGATTTGGCTTCTTATGAGAAAAAAAGTATTTTTGATGATTAATTAGGAGTTTTTATGTCATACTCACAAAAGAGCATTAATAAAGCAAAAGAAAAAATGAACGCTCGTCGAGCTTCTGCTTTCAGTGTTGCAGATTATAGAAAAAGCAAGCTGTATTCGGAGTATCCAAAGCTGGAAGAGATTGAGAAAGAACTTAATAATATCGGAGTATCAACAGCCAAAGCGGTTTTATCCGGAAAAAATGTTTTAGAGCAACTTTCCAAATTAAGAGATAAGAGCGTTGATCTCCAAAAAAAATACGATATTATTTTGAATTCAAACGGATATCCCAAAGATTATTTAGAGCCGCATTTTGTTTGTGAAAAATGCAAAGATACGGGATATTATGAGACGAACAACAAGACGTTGATGTGCGACTGTTTAAAAAAGATGATTATATCGTGTGAATGTGAAGAATTAAATGAAATTTCTCCGCTGAAATTATCTACATTTGATTCATTTAAATTATCTTATTACAGCGATCAGCCAGATGCACAGGGCAGGGTACCGATTAACCGTATGTCAAAAATATTTAATTATTGCAGAGAATATGCGGATAAATTTTCGCTGGATTCTAAGAGCTTGCTTATGTGCGGCGCAACCGGTTTGGGTAAAACACATTTAAGCCTTGCTATTGCTAACGAAGTTATACAAAGAGGATTTTCGGTTGTATATGTATCTGCACCCGATATTTTATCACAACTGAGTAAGGAGCAGTTTTATCATCAGCCAAATATAGATAAAGATACTTTTAAAATGCTCTTGGATTGTGACTTACTGATTTTAGATGATTTGGGAACAGAGTTTATTTCTCCATATTCTGTTGCAGCGGTATACAACATATTTAATTCCAGACTGTTAAAATCTAAGCCGACAATAATAAATACTAACTATAATTTGTCAGAACTGGAGACTACATATTCCCAGAGATTTATGTCCAGAATAATGGGTTCTTGTGATCGGCTCGATTTTATAGGCTCAGATATTCGCACTAAACTTTAAAAATCTTTTAAAATTCCTTGACAACTTAGAAATTTTGGATATAATATGTATGTGTATTGCGGAATTGTGTAAGGGTAGCACAGCAGACTCTGACTCTGTATGTCTGGGTTCGAATCCTAGTTCCGCAGCCATAGGCCTCGATTTATCGGGGCTATTTTTTCCGAGGTGTAGCGCAGTTTGGTAGCGCGCTTCGTTCGGGACGAAGAAGTCGCAGGTTCGAATCCTGTCACCTCGACCAGTATGAGTGTTCATAACGGATGCAGTTATGAACGCTTATTCTTTTTTACTGTGTTATTTTGAATTTGGCTTTACAAATCCTATGTTCGCTAAAGAACAAGATACGTCAATTGTATTCACTGTTTTTTTGTGTTACAATAGTCTTATTAATTGCAGATTTATTAGCCTGACACATATGTCTACCGCAGGAAAGCGGCTTTTTCTCACTTTATGTCGTGTTCAAAACCTGCGGTCTGAGATATTATTTGTGTCAAGAAAGGAGAATAACCGTATGGATCAAAAAAAAATCGGCTCATTCTTGCGGAAGCTGAGAACAGCAAAAGGCTTGACACAAGAACAGCTTGCCGAAAAGCTGAATGTTTCGGGCAGGACTGTGTCACGCTGGGAAAACGGGAATAATATGCCCGACTTATCAATTATTGTTGAGCTTGCGGATTTTTATGACGTTGATATACGCGAGCTTCTTAACGGAGAAAGGAAAAGTGAGAAAATGAACGAAGATTTAAAAGAAACCAGTTTAAAAATGGCAGACTATGCAGAAGCAGAAAAGCAATTACTTACGAAAAGGTTACGCATATTTAGTTTGATAGGATTGCTGTCGCTTTTAACAGCTTTGGTGTTTGTCGGACTAAAATTTGAGCAAATAAATCCTTTGCTTGCGTGTATAGAATATACATGCTTTGGTCTTGCTGTTGGGGGATTGAATGCAGGTGTATTCATTTCCACAGGTGTGCCCGCTAAAATCAGAAGCAATCCGAGAGGAAGAAGAATCGCAAAGGCAATCGGAATAATATGTCTTGTAATTATAATTATAGGTGTTATTTTATGCGCTGTTTTATCAATTAATTAAGTCTATTATGATGGATGCTTGACCTAAGCAAAAATTCTGTCGAAAAATTCGGCAGGATTTTTTTATGTGTGTTATGCTTATAATTTTTATATTTTAAAATAATTTGCAAATATTAAATAATAAATTCTTGCGTTTGGATTAGTTTTATAGTATAATATCTATCGAATTTTATATTAAGGGGTATTTATATGAAAAAAATTCTTTCTATTGTTTTTGTTTTAGCAATCGTTTGTACTATTTTTGCCGGATGTTCTAATTCAAAGAATGTCGATTTGCCTTCTGTTATGGAAGAGATAAATTCTAAATTTTCTATTTCCGGCTTGACTGTTGTCGATGATGTCCAAAAGCTTAATAGATATTATCAAATAGAAGAAGCGGACGTTAAACAATATGCTGCGGAGTTTTCTACAGACGCTACAAAGTTTATGGAGATTGTGCTTGTAGAAGCGAATGACTCACAAACTCTGTCGAAAATCACTACACTTCTTAACAACCATCTTGATTCACGTATAAGCGAAGGTAAAAGCTATTCTCCTGAGTCGGTTGAAATGTTGGAAAAATGTTCAGTTAAAACCTACGGTAATTATGCGACTTTAATAATTTCAGATAACGCTTCGGATATTGACGAATTCTTTGCATCTAAAGTAAAATAATTCTTCATTTTGGCAGATGTCTTAGTTTCGGCATCTGCCTTATTTTTTTATAAAATTCTTATAAGTAAGGAAATAGGTTATGACAAAAGAAACAGAAATTCAATCATTGTTTTCGTCAATGAATGATATGCAAAAAAAAGCAGTTTTTAATACCGAAGGACCGTTGCTTATTTTAGCCGGAGCAGGTTCAGGTAAAACTACGGTTTTAGTTAATCGTATTGCATATATTTTAAAAATGGAATTGGCGCAGCCTTGGCAAATTTTAGCGATAACATTTACCAATAAAGCCGCAGCAGAACTCAAAGAACGTATATGTGCTGTCACCGGTGAAGACGGTGAAGAGGTATGGGCTGCTACGTTTCATTCCACCTGTGCTAGAATACTTAGAAAATATGGGGATAAGCTTGGCTTTGACAATCATTTTACTATTTATGATACAGATGATTCCAGACGTTTGATGAAGGAAATATTAAAAAGTTTGGAGATTGACGAAAAATTTCTATCTCACAAAACGGTCTTAAACGAAATTTCCAGATTTAAGGATAAACTTCAACTTCCTAGTGATATTGAAGCATCAGAATTCTATGACAGCAGGATGAAAATTATTATTCAGGCTTATGAAGAGTATCAAAAAAGATTAAAATCTTCAAACGCTATGGATTTTGATGATTTGATATTTTACACTGTAAAATTATTTGAAGAGTTTGAAGATGTATTGGAATATTATCAAAATCGTTTTAGATATATTATGGTCGATGAGTATCAGGACACTAATAAGGCTCAATATAAATTTGTCAGTCTGCTGTCTAAAAAAACAAATAATATTTGTGTTGTCGGCGATGATGATCAGAGCATTTACCGTTTTAGGGGCGCTACAATAGAAAATATTTTATCATTTGAAAAAGAGTTTAAAAATTCTTGTGTTATTAGGCTTGAACAAAATTATCGTAGTACCGGAAATATACTTTCTGCCGCTAATAGTGTAATAAGCAACAATATAGAGCGAAAGGGCAAGACATTGTGGACAGAAAATCCTGTTGGTGAAAAAATAGTTCTTTATACAGCTCCTAGCGAGCGCGAAGAAAGCAAATTTATCGCGGATACAATTTTAGATGGAGTTAAAGACGGAAGAAAATTTTCTGATTTTGCAATTTTATATAGAATGAACGCGCAGTCTAATGCTATAGAGCAAACATTGTCACGTAGCGGTATACCTCATAGAGTAATAGGCGGCCATAGATTTTATGATAGAGAAGAAATCAAAGATATGATTGCATATTTGCAAGTTATTAATAATCCTCATGATGACATTCGTATGCGCCGTATAATTAATCGTCCCAAAAGGGGAATCGGCGACGCTACTGTCAATAAAGCATCTGATATTGCTGCAGGTCTCGGTGAAAGTATTTATACTGTTATAAAATACGCCGAAGACTATCCTGATTTGTCAAGAGCAGCATCAAAATTGATGGACTTTGCTAAAATGTTAGACGGATTTATAGATGCTTCGTTGAGCGGCGAATATTCTTTAGTAGAATTATATAATCTGATTTTAGAACATACGGAATATAAAATTTATTTAACAAATGAAAAAGTTGACTATGAGCAAAGAATAGAAAATGTAGATGAATTATCTTCTAATATTATAAAATTTGAAGAAGATTACGGTGATGAAGCCACTCTTAGCAGTTTTTTAGAAGAAATTTCACTAATGACAGATGTTGACAATTATGATGAAAATGCTGATACGGCTGTTATGATGACGCTTCACAGTGCAAAGGGACTGGAGTTTCCGGTAGTTTTTATTCCCGGGATGGAAGACGGTGTATTCCCTTCTGTTCAAACAATAATGGAACCCTCCGGACTTTCGGAAGAACGCAGGCTTGCTTATGTAGGCATTACAAGGGCTAAAGAAAAATTGTATCTTATAAAAACTCAGTCTCGTATGCTTTTTGGTTCTACTACACACAATAAAGTTTCTCGCTTTGTTAACGAGATTCCTTGTGAACTTATAGATAAACAGGAAGTTTCGAATTCATTTGCAGCTTTTAAAGGTAATAGCAATGTAAGTTTAAACTTTGATCCTTTTGCTAAGAAAAAAGTTGCAAATGATAATCAAAAATCAATAAAATATTGTGTAGGAGATTGTGTGTTACATAAAGTTTTTGGCAAAGGCATGATTACCTCTGTAACCCCAATGGGAAATGACAGCATGTTGGAAATTGCCTTTGATAATGTTGGTACAAAAACTCTTATGGCTAATTTTTGTAAAATGGAAAAAATATAGTAATATCTGATTAACGATTTGAAAATATAGCAATATTTATTGTTATAATTATTCACAAATTATCAAAACCTCCATAAAATGTATTGATGTAATGTAAGCATACATCAGAATATTTTTTGGAGGTTTTACTTATGGCGGATAATAATACTTTTGAAGCCCCGAGAAGTATAAATACTTCTTCTACTGACCCTGTATGTATAGATGCACAGCGTATATATGATAGTTGCGCAGACAAAGATTGTCTTACTGATTTGAGGGTGTATTTTACAAGCAGCGCTCAGGAACAGATAGATAATTGCGTAAATGTCAGAATAAGAGACTGTGATGTAATGACGGTTCTCATTGACATTGAGCCGGTGCCTTTCCACCGTGGTTTTTATTCAGTTGATATGACATATTTCTTTGAAGTTATTTTAGATTGTTTCACATCTCCCGGAAGTTCACCGGTACAGGTAAGAGGAATGTGCATATCGGATAAAAAAGTTATTTTATATGGTTCGGAAGGAAGTGTAAAAGTCTTTTCTAGTGAGCTTTCTTGTGATGAATATGATTCTCAAAATGCTCCCTCCAAGAATTTGCCCGTTGCCACTGTTCAGGTAGCTAGACCTATAGCGTTATCAGCTACTCTGACAACTAAACACCGACCCCATCCTATTCCTTGTAAAATTCCCGGATTTATCGCCAATCGCATAGGCGGAGAAATTGTAGAAAATGGAGAGAATGATGTGTATGTAACGATAGGTGTTTTCTCTATTGTTCAGATTGAACGCAATGTACAGATGCTTATTCCTTCATATGATTTTTGTATTCCGGGCAAAAAATGTACCGCTACCTCAGACAGCCCATGCGATATGTTTGAAAGACTTGATTTCCCTACTAATGAATTTTTCCCTCCAAATGTTGGCGAACTTACCGGCGATGAAAGCTCGCCTTGCGGATCTTGCTCTCCGAGTTCGCAGGAAACTATCGAATAATATCAGTAAACGGACTTTGAAGTTTATGCTTCAAAGTCCGTTTTTTATAGAAATTTGTTCTTCTTTGATACTGTTGATGAAAACAAAGATGTAAGTTTATGTTTTTCAATATTAAGTCCAACTTTTTGGGTCATGTCAATCTGCCCATACGCTGATTTTTATATTTTTATTTGCGTATTTTTTTAATTTTACTAAAATCCCATTTGTTTATTTTTTCGCTATCGACAATATATGCCGACTTTGCAAGCTTTGCAAGTGGAGTATCTGAATAACTGTCAGAATAAAAGCTGTCAATTTCACCTTTTGGATAAATTTCAAAAAATCTTTTAACCTTTTCCTCGTAATAGCAGTTTTCACCTTCGGTTTTTCCGTTATACTTAGATACTTTTGAGGCAATAACAGTAAAATTTAATTTTTTCTCAAGAGGTTTTAGCAGAAATTCGGGAGAAGCTGAAATGATCACATCGTTGTCTTTGCGGATCTTTTTATAGAAAGGTTTGATATTACAAATATGCGTATTCCAAAAATCTTCAACATCTTTGTCTATATCGCAGTATTTTAAAAAAGCGTACATCTTTTCTTTGAATCCGGTTTTTGTACCTATATGTAAAGCGTAAAACTTAATAAAATTAAAAAGCAAACTTGGCAATAATAGCAATATTTTTTTGTGTCGCTTTAGGCAAAAAAAATAAAAGTCAGCGGTTGAATCCCCGTTATATATCGTGTTGTCAAAATCAAATACGTTCATAAGACACCCAAAAATTTTTTTATTATCATTATTATAAATGTAAAATAGTATAATTACAACATTTTTAATGAACAAAATTCATATTTTGTTAAATTATAGCTACAAGCTTTATGATAAAATAATAACAAAAAAGGGGAAGAATATAATTTGTTTGGATATGTAAATGTAGATAAATCAAATTTATTAGGTAAAGATTTTGATACATATCGCGCGATTTATTGTTCGTTATGTAAGCAACTTGGGCGCGATTATTCTATTTTTGCCAGATTCTTTCTTAATTACGATTGCACATTTTATGCTGTACTAATGCTTTCGTTATCTGATAAAACATGTGATTTTTGTACAGGCAGATGCAGATTTAATCCGCTTAAAAAGTGTGATTATATTTCAGACGATACTGTTTCTTTGTCATTAGCAGCGGCGCTGACAATATCAAGCGCATATTATAAATTGCTTGACAATATATTGGACAGCCCGTGGTATAAACGTATTTTTTATCGATTGTTACAGCCAATGCTTTCTAGCTGGCACAAAATATCTTTAAAAAAATTTCCAACAATTGATAATGAACTTAATAAAATGACAATTAGTCAAAAGGGCACGGAAGAGGACAAAAACTGTAATATTGACAAAGCTGCTGAGCCGACTGCCGCTATGCTTTCAGCTGTTTTTTCGCTTGTTGATGAAAAAATAGATTCTTCAATACTTAAAAAAAACAAAAATTCCAAACGCATTTTATCATCATTCGGATATTTTTTAGGAAAATGGATTTATCTTATAGATGCGGCAGATGATTATTTTAACGATAAAAAACACCATAATTTTAATCCATATATTACTTTGGATGTTGAAGAAAAAGAGCTTAAAAATTATGTTTTGTCATCGTTAAATCATACCTTGTCAGAGGCTATGCTGTCGTATAATTTATTAGAAAAGGGCAGATATGATGCTATAATTTCAAATGCTTTGTTTTCGGCTCTGCCTAAAAAGCAGAATTTAGTATTATCTAAATTTGATAAACCTGATAAACAAAAATAAAATTATAATAAATAACAATAATAACGGAGTTTTATATGAATAATCCATATGAGATTTTGGGCGTTAGTCCAAACGCGACAGATGAAGAAATAAAAACTGCATACCGTAATTTAGCAAAGAAATATCATCCGGACAATTACACGGACAGCCCTCTTGCTGATGTAGCGGAAGAAAAAATGAAAGAGATAAACGAAGCTTATGATGCAATATGCGATATGCGTAAAAATGGATCTCACAGTTCAACAAGCTCGTCTTCTTATGGTTCATCATCGTCTTATACACACACCTCATATCCTGATGTCCGCCAATATATCCACGAAGGCAGGCTCGATGATGCTATGGAAATTTTAAACGGAGTAGCTCAGGAGTCGCGCAATGCAGAGTGGTATTTCCTTATGGGTATGGTATTTTCAAGAAAAGGATGGAACGATCAAGCTTATACCTATTTTCAGCGTGCTTATCAGATGGAGCCGGATAATTATGAGTTCAGAAGTGCTGTTAATAACATGAATTCCAGAAGAACATATTCAAATATGGGCTATGATACCGGTAATATGGGCTGTTCTGCTTGTGATATTTGTACAGGGCTTATGTGTGCGGATTGCTGTTGTAATTGTATGGGCGGCCGTTCAATATTCTGTTGTTGATTATGAAAACAAACTCTAAAAATATAGCGCTCGGCGGCGTAGTTGCCGCATTAAGTTTAGTGTTGATGTTTTTAACTTCTGTGTTGCCGTTTGGGGTATATGCTTTTCCGACCTTTGCGGGAATATTGCTTGTTGTTATTGTTATTGAAATTGGATATTCATGGGCTGTGTCGGTATTTGTTGTTGTAGCTCTACTTTCTTTCTTGTTTGTAGCTAATAAAGAGGCGGCGCTTTATTACGCTGCTTTTTTAGGCTTTTATCCGATAATAAAAAGCCTGTTGGAACGAATAAACAAAAAATGGCTGTGTTATCTTTTAAAATTTTCAATTTTTAATATTTGTGTAATTATAGCTTTTTATATTGGTATAGCTGTTTTATCTATACCCAGTGAGAGTTTTAAATTGTTCGGTTTATATTTGCCGTGGCTTTTTCTGATTATCGGAAATATTTTCTTCATTTTGTATGATGTGTGCGTCACTCGTCTTGTAACTTTATATCTGTATAAGTATCACAAGTTTTTTAGTCGTAATAAATAATACAAAAATGTAATTGGATTTTTTGACGTTTAAATTATAAAATAAGATTATGGAAGTTTTTGTAAAATGAGGTGATATTGTGTCTGATAAAAAGATAAGAGTTTCTGTCATATCAATTATAGCCACAGTATTGTTAATGATTTTTCTTTTTGTTTTTACTTTATACGCCAATGCCGCAAACAATACTTTATATACTACTGATACTATTAATATGCGTTCTAGCGCGTCTCCATCGGCAAGCGTTTTAAAAACATTATCAGCTAATACTCAGCTTACTCTGCTTAAAGATTCAACTAACGGCTGGGCTTATGTTTCCGGTGGAAATTATAAGGGCTATTGCTCCACGGCGTATTTGCAGATTGCTGATAATTCAGATGTTGAAATGACCGGAAAAACAACCGATGAGTTGAATATGCGAAAGGGAAAAGGAACCTCATATTCGGTAGTAACTATTATTCCTAAAGGGAATTCGGTTTCTGTTTTGGATAATACAGATGAAAACTGGGCGAAGGTCACTTATTCTAAATATACAGGATATGTCAGCAAATCTTATTTAACAGTTATGTTTGCTTTGGGCGGTTCATCCACTGGAACACAAAAGTCCTCTTCTACACAACCTCCTACACAGGCACCAACCCAGGAGTCCACTGAAAAAACCTATAAAACCAGAACGGTTTCATCAGCTAATTTGCCACATGTGTATGCAAATTCTATAACAGCTTCTGCTCTTGGCAACTATGATAAAGCGTCAGATTTACTGCTGGATGTTACTTCGCTAAATTTGTCAGGCGGAGAAAAATATAAACTAATCGCTTTTGAAGCTTCTTCAACTCCATTGAAAAACGAAATAACTTTTTCATCTTCAGATACAGCTATTGTAAGCGTTGGTTCTGACGGAACTGTAAAAGGTCTTTCGACCGGATCTGCTAAGATTACTGCTAAAAATGTTATTAGCGGAAAATCTGTGGAATGTAGTGTAAATGTTAACGGTTATGCGCCTACAGAAGAGCCAACACAAAAGCCGACTCAAGCACCTACACAAGTTCCGACTCAACCTCCTACACAAGCGCCTACAGCTGTAGAAAAATTATCGTTGTCTTCTAGCTCTGCTACGGTTTATAAAGGTTGCTATTATCAAATTATAGCTGATTCAAATGCAAGTGTAACGTGGAGTTCATCAAATACATCTGTTGCAACGGTATCGGGCGGTTTTGTATACGCTAAAGCTGCAGGCAGCACTACTGTTACAGCTAAAACTTCAACAAAAACAGCAACCTGTAAAATAACGGTAAAATCCGGTACGTCAGTAAATATTTCATCAAAATCTGCTACAGTTACCGCGGGAAAGACTTATCTTGCATCTTCTTCGACAAAATCAGTGTCGTGGAAAAGTTCCGATACATCCGTAGCTTCTGTAAATAACGGCTATATTTTAGGCAAAAAAGCAGGTAAATGTGTTATCAGTGTTGCTACAACTTCGGGAGCTTCAACTTGTTTAGTTACAGTAACAGACCCTGCACCTGTTCGTTTTGCATACACATCTCCCAACTGTGCTGCGAAAAATGCTAAGGTAACCTTAGTAGCGATTACGGACAGCAAGCGGACAGATGTGAAATTTGAAATTACAAGCGGTTCAACAAAAACAACAGTTAACGCTGCAACTAAGAACTCTGACGGATCTAATTACATTTGGAAAGCAACAACTACCTTTTCTTCAGCAGGAACGTATAATATAAAAGCTTATTCCAAATATGGTTCATCTTGGTCGACATGTGACGATGGCTCGACTACGGCTTTTGTTACGAGTTCTACTAATACAACGACAACTACTTGTGAAAATCGACGCGCAAGCGATAATATTATAAACCTTATAGCTAACTACGAAGGTTTTATTTCATCAATTTATGATGATCCGATAACAGGAGATCCTACTGTAGGATATGGCAGGGTTATCTATACTGGACAGCAGTTTTATAACGCTTTGTCAAAAAATGAAGCTTATGCTTATTTGGTTCAAACGGTAAACAATGATGGATATACTTCAAAAGTTAATCAATTTTTAGTGAACAATGATATTAAATTTAATCAACAACAATTTGACGCCTTGGTATGCTTTGTTTATAATACCGGTACAGCTGTATTAAATTCAGATGATGAATTAAAAAGCGCTTTGATGAATTGTTCAGACGGATCTTCGGGAACAACCGTGTATTATATAAATGGTTCTTATGTGCGTATTCGCAAAGGACCGGGAACATCGTACGATATAATTGATGAGCTGGATTACGGCACAACGCTAAAGATTTTGTCTACTTCTAACAGCTTGTGGTATTATGTTCAGCTCTCAGACGGAACAAAGGGTTATGTATCCTCTGATTACATATCTAAACGAAACAGCGGCGGAACGCTTGACTTGAATTATGTAAAAAAACAAAATCTTATTAATAAATTTTGTCAGTATCATCATGCAGGAGGCTCCTGTGTCAGAGGTCTTTTATATCGCCGCGTAGATGAAATGGAAGTTTTCTTCTATGCAGATTATGATAGAAATTATGGGATATATAAATATAATATAAGTTTCACATGCGCTAATAATTCAAGTTTTCATACTTAAGCAATATTAAAATAACTTCTAATAATAAAAATTAATATTGAATAAAAAATACAAGCCTCGCATAGTATTTTGTGGAGGCTTGTATTATGAAAAGTATGGTTTTTACACTTAAGCGGAAATTCAGATTTCCGCGCATTCGCAGAGAAAATTTTTCTGTTAAAGAGTATTTTGCTCGATATGGTTTGCAAATATTTTTTATGCTGACTTTCCTTTTGGGGCTTATTTTGGGTGTTGCATATGCAACAAAAGCTGACAAGGATTTTCTTTTACGTCTTGATTTTTTGTTTTTATCTAATATGAATTCAAGACTTAGTATGTCGGCGTTTGAAATATTCTGTTCATGTTTTACAACTGATTTTTTAGTGTTATTTGTAGTGTTTTGTTTTTCATTTGCTCCTTGGGGAACGGTAACATTGCCGTTTTGTACAGCTTTTAAAGGCTTTTCTGTAGGAGTATCTTCTGCTTTTATTTTTTCACTTTATCGTATGTCGGGAATAGGCTTTTATATTTTAGTAGTTTTGCCCGGTGCAATTTTATTTTTGTTCGCTCTTGTATCATATTGTAAAGAGGGATTTACTTTATCAGTACGTTTTTTGAGATTATCTTTATTTGGCAGCATAAAAGAACCATATCTAAATAGAAATATACGCTCTTTTTTTAATAAAAGCTTAATTGCTTTATTAGTTACTTTAGGATCTTCTTTGTTAGATATGATTTTATGGGTTCTATTTGCGCATATGTTTAATTTTTCATGATTTTGAGGGTAGTTTATGGAAGTTGAAAGAAAAAGATTTAAATTTGAAATTTTGATATCAAGGTATTTTAGCAATATTTCAAAAATCATTTTAGCTAATCTTATTTTTGCGATACCGTCTGTGATAATATTTTTCGTAATTTATTATATAAATTCTATCTTTTTTGAACGACCTAATTATTTTATTTTTCTGACTTCTATTATTTTTCTTTATCCGTTTTTTTCAGGAGTAATTGCTATTGTAAGGAATATAGCGCGCGGTGATGATGATTTTAAAGTTTTTGATTTATATATAAAAATTTTAAAAGAAAATTTTTTGCAGTTTTTGCTTCACGGTGTAGTATTATATATTGCG
>DEKP01000018.1 GCA_002353935.1 Ruminococcaceae bacterium UBA2719
GAACAGTTGTTCTTGAGCCGACTAAGCGAACGTATGCCGTAAAGATGTTGAATGAGAAGCATTTTACACAGAATAATCGGGTCCAATACTCGGTCTACCGTTGTCGGCACAATACAAGTCCTCTTCAAAATTATAGATTTTCTTAAAGTCTACCGCTCTCTTGATTTTGCGCAACAAGTGGTTCTGCGGCACTAAATCTTCTATGCATATAATTTCGACTGGTTTTTGTTTTGTACGTTCTTTTCCAACATTTTCATCACCAAGTCTATTTATTACCATATCTAAAGCAAAAAGCCCAGCGTTTGCTGAGCTTTTTCGAGAAGCTGTAACAACGTCACAGCACATAAATTGCGCTGTGACGTTGTTTATAGTTTATATTTTTATGAGAATTCAATATTTTTAAAATGCATTTTAAATTGTACAAAATCTGATTGAATTTAAGCTTGATTATTAATAAGGATCTGCATAGCTGTAATATCTTTGATATTTACTTCACCGTCACCGTCGACATCTGCTGCTTTCATTTGCTGGTCATCAAGTTGTATCATCTCTGCAAGGTAACGCTGAAGCATTGTAACATCATTTATATTTAATTCTCCGTTCTTATCAACATCACCTTTTAGAAGTGAATCCGTATTAGATATATTTGCATTTAAATCAATTTTTTCCCACTGAGCGTACATGCATATGGTATCGTTATAAGTTGACGAAGCATAGGCTGTTGACTGTTTATCTTTATAAATATATTTTTCTAAACCCAGGCTGGTTCCATCTTTTTCTGTGTACCAATCTGGGTCACCGGTAGTCGGATTTTTATAGCACCACTTATAGTCGGAAGCTCTGTATGCAGTCCAGCCTTTAAAATTATAACCCTTTCTTGTAAATGTGTTGCTGCGTAAAGGTTCAGCAATTCCGTAATAAACTTTTGTATCATCCATAGAACCATTTCCAGAATAATAATTATTATAATTAATAGTGTAGTTTTTCCACTGAGCATACAAGGTTATAACATCTTTATCAACGCCTGAGTGTTTTGAAGCAATAGTTGCACCGTCTTCATAAAGATAATACACCCATTCGGTTGGCTGTTTATCTTTTTTATACCAATCTGTTTTACCGGTATATGGGTTTTTATAGCACCATTTATCGTCGGAGCTTCTATATGCTGCCCAACCGGCAAATTGCTTTGCCAGTAGTTTTCCGTCCCTATTTATGGTACTTGTGTAAGTATTGGTACGGAGTTTAGTTGCAACACCATAAGTAACTTTTGTGTCACTCATAGAGCCTGATCCATCTTCATTTTTGTATTTAATAGTGTAAGTATAAGGACTCCACTGAGCGTGCAATTCTACAACATCGTTATGAACAGAGGATAAGTTCTTGATTATCTGCTGATTTTCATAAACATACTTTTCCCAGCCTCCGGGGTTTGTTTTATACCATTCCGGGTTACCGGTATTCGGGTTTTTATAGCACCATTTTTTGTCGAATCTTTTATATGCTGTCCAGCCTTTGAAGTTATAGTGGGATTTTGTGAATGTGTTGGTTTTCAAAGCATAGTTAGTCCCATTATAAACGGTTGAATCATCCATGGAACCGCTTCCACCCTCAGCATAATATTTAATAGTGAAATTTTTCCATTGGGCGTACAAAATTATAATATCAAGGTTAACACTTGATGTCTTTGCGACAGAAGCTTCGTCATTATAAATAGCTTTTTTCCATCCGCTTGGCTGGCTGCCTTCTTTGTACCAATTTGTTTCGCCGGTGTTTGGATTTTCATACCACCATTTTTGGTCAGAAGTTCTGTACGCTGTCCAACCTACAAATTGTTTTACTCCGCCGTTTTCAAATGTATTTTTTCTTAGTTTAGTGGTGTAACCGTAGTTAACAGTGGTCTGGTCCATGCTGCCGCTGCCGCCGTTGGCTTTGTAGAGTATAAAATAATGCTGTCTGTATTCCGTCTTTTGTCTGTATGCCAACATTTGGTCATATACATAATTAGTAATTCTTGCTGCTTTATTATAGTCAGGGCTATCTGCAGTACAAACACCAACAACTTTTCTTGAATCTTTATTGTATAAAGGTGATCCGCTCGCACCTGGCGTCATAGAAATTTTGTGATAAAACTCACCTGGATCAATTATACAAGGCTTACCACTCTCTGAATATTGATCAAAATTTTTGTCAGAATGAAATCCTGTAAGAGTCAAGGTATCATTTGTCTTGACTTCGGTGGTAAAACCAAAATATCCATATATATCACCGATGTTCACGCTTGTTTGAAGTATTGCCCAGTCTCTGCCATAATCCCAACTATAGCCAAATTCCTTGGCTATAATTGAAGCATCAAAACTACATATCTTAGCAGAATAAGCTTGTCCGTTTTTTCCACCGGGATAAACCGTAATATTCTTTGCAAAGCCGCCATGGTCTTTGTCATAAATAACGTGAGCTGCTGTCATGATTGCATTTTTTGCAAAAATAAATCCGGTGCCACAAAAACTAACTCCATCTGGAAATTTTACAACAATATATGTTACTTGACTATCATTGCTCCTGACTCGCTTATCTTCAAACACTTTACCTACAGAGTTTTCTTCATCGACATTTGCTGCCGAAACCGGAATTGCAAAGGTTGTAGCTACCAAAGCAACAACGAGCATGCATATTAATAATGCTCTAAATACTTTTTTCATGTTTAAATCCTCTTTTCTCCTAAATTTAATTAATATAAACGTAAACGTTTGCGACAAATGAGTGACTGATTTAAAGTATTATTACTGTCCTCCTTTCGTTTAATATTTGCAAATCTTTGTCGCAATTATTATCTGATTATAAAAAGCCTTAATTCGAAAACATAAGGCTATATATCTACAAAAAATTCACAAAACAATAAAAAATTTATAACTTTTGTTTAGCAATTATATTATAGTATATTTTTGCAATTCTGTCAATTAAAAAAACACTAATTTTATTGTTTTAATAATAATATTTTGGGCATAGTTTGTTGGCAAGACAGGGTGGAGTAAAAGATAAGATAGATGCTTGTGTTTTATTCATATTATATTTTTAGGTTAAGCGATATATAGAGGGGATAAAGAGCTAAAAGTATGGTGATATAGTTGCTTTTTGAAAGTTTTTAGAAGGATGGTGCCGTATGATAGGCTGACAAAGAGCGCTGCATAAATAGAGTCGCTATAAAAAGAGATCCTATAATACAAAACAAGCGACAGCTAAGAAACTATCGCTTGTTTATATATTTTATTTCATTTTTATTTAATTAAATTTAATTATTAATAAGGTTTTGAAGAGCTGTAATATCTTTGACATTTACTTCACCGTCGTTGTTAACATCAGCAGCTTTCATCTGATATTCATCAAAGCTCTCAAACTCAGCCAGATAGCGTTGTAGTTTAGTAACATCGTTTATAGTTAAAGCACCATCACCGTCAACGTCGCCTTTGATTACTTCAGTTGTATTGTTATTAGATAGGTTTGTTCCAATTTTCTTCCACTGGGCGTACAAGGTTATCTTATCATTTTTTAAATCTGAGCTTATAGTTACATAACACCCATTACTATAAAGAGCTTTGGTCCATCCGACCGGCTGAGAATTTTCTTTGTAC
>DEKP01000041.1 GCA_002353935.1 Ruminococcaceae bacterium UBA2719
ATATAGGTTTAATAAATACCAAAAATCCAGTTAATTAATATATTTGATTTTTTATTAAAACAGATATTAAAGTTAATCCCTCCGCATAAGCTTTATGCAGGAGGGATTTTTATGCTTACTGCGTTGAATATAACAAGACCGTATTCCAAAAGCAAATTCAATAAATTTTTAGGAATATTCAGACATAATAAAATAAAGGTTGAACACCTTTATTGTGACTCTGCCGCCTTAAAAAATATTACGTATATTCAAAACAAAAGGCGTATTAATTGGAATACTATAGATAAATTTGTCAAGTCGCAGCGAAATCACTTATTATGTTCTGAAGAGCTTTGTCTTCCGAAAGAGCTTGGATATAAACGCTTTGTATCAAATGAGCTTAATGAAAGGATGTGTACCAACGCGGCTATATATCTTCTGGAAAAGCTAAATAATACAAATGTCAAAGTTGCAGTTATAGACAAAAGCTCGGCTTATATAGAGCTTGTAAGCTTCTTGGTTGATTTTACGGATAGTTTATATATATATACAGAAAGCGTAGAAAATTATCTGGCTGAAGCCGATCGTATCTTATATGAAAAAGGTGCGGCGATCCATATAACAAAGGACGAAAAAGCTATAACGGATTTTGATATTTACATTGCACCGAATTGTTTGCAAAAAGTAATAAATTGTGGAGAAGATGCCTTGATTTTATCTGCGCAGCAGCCAAAAGTTACTCAAAAGGCAAAGACGGTTTATAAATATTTTTTTGATTTGCCGCCTAAATATGAATCAATAAAGCCCAAATATCTCGATGATATGTACTTTGCCGGAGCGTTATACAGTATGTGTCGGGCATATGAATTAGGGTCGTATACTTTTAAATTTTGTGCAAGTGATGAATCTGTACATACCAGAGCATCTTTGCTTAACATTTTACAGGAAAGGCTTATACAAAAAGATAGCATATGTGAAGAAAATTAAGGACATATAAATTGTACCTTGTTTGTTCTTGACATAATCGTTTTAAATGCCTATAATAACTATATCTATGTATAATTAATTATACAGAAAGGAACGATACAAAATGGCTAAACCGGTAATGCTTACAGCCCAAGGGCTTAAACAGTTAGAAGAAGAATTAGATTATTTAAAAGGAGAAAAACGCAGAGAAATAGCAGAAAAAATAAAGGTTGCGCGCTCTTACGGCGATTTGTCTGAAAATAGTGAATATGATGACGCGAAAAACGAACAGGCTATTATGGAAGCAAGAATTGCAACTATAGAAGCTAACTTAAAAAACGCGGTGTTAATTGACGAGGACGAAATAAGTAACGAGCATATTCATATAGGATCAAGAGTAACTATCGAAAATTTAAAGTCAAGTAAAAAATTTGAATATAAAATTGTAGGTTCTAATGAATCCAATCCTAAAGACGGAAAAATTTCCGATGAATCTCCTATCGGAAAGGGTCTTTTAGGCTACAGTATAGGCGATGTTGTTGAAATAGAGACACCGTCGGGCGTTTTAACTTTTAAAGTTCTTAATATATCAAAGTAAAAAATTGAGGAATAAATATGGAAAATCAAGCGCAAAATTTAAACGAGATATTAAAAATTCGCCGAGAAAAGCTTTCTAATCTTCAGCAGGCAGGAAAAGATCCGTTTGTGATAACTAAATATGATGTAACTCATCATAGCACCGATATAAAGGATAATTATGATAAGTTAGAGGGAAAAACGGTGTCTGTTGCCGGAAGAATGATGTTCAAGCGCGTTATGGGCAAAGCATCTTTTTGCAACGTGCAGGATATCAAGGGCAATATCCAAGCCTATGTTGCGCGTGACTGTATAGGCGAACAGGAATACGCAGATTTCAAAAAATTTGATGTCGGCGATATTATCGGAATAAAAGGTGAGGTCTTTAAAACAAAAACAGGCGAGACGACTATACACGCAAGTGAAATTACTCTGCTTTCAAAGAGCTTGCAGATTTTACCGGAAAAATTTCATGGTCTGACTGATACCGACACTAGGTATCGTCAGCGTTATGTAGATCTTATAATGAACAGCGAAGTTAAAGATACATTCATCAAGCGCTCTAAGATTATTAGCAGTATTAGGCGATATCTGGATTCTCAGGGCTTTATGGAGGTTGAAACTCCTATGCTTGTAGCCAACGCAGGAGGAGCTTCGGCAAGACCCTTTGATACCCATTTTAATGCTCTGGACGAAGACTTTCACCTAAGAATTTCACTGGAATTATATCTAAAAAGACTCATAGTAGGCGGTCTTGAAAAAGTGTATGAAATCGGACGAGTTTTCAGAAACGAAGGAGTTGATACTCGCCACAATCCGGAGTTTACCTTGATGGAGCTGTATCAGGCATACACCGATTATCACGGTATGATGGATCTTACCGAAAATTTGTACCGCTATGTAGCTCAAGATGTGCTTGGAACAACGAAAATTACATATAACGGCATAGAAATGGATTTAGGAAAACCGTTTGAGAGAATAACCATGGTTGATGCTGTAAAGAAGTATGCAGGTGTAGATTTCAACGAAATCAAAACAGACGAAGAGGCTAAAGCTCTTGCAAAAGAAAAGGGAATTGAGTTTGAAGACCGCCACAAAAAGGGCGATATTCTTAATCTTTTCTTTGAGGAATATGCAGAAGAGCATATCATTCAGCCGACTTTTGTTATGGATCATCCTGTTGAAATTTCACCGCTGACCAAAAAGAAACCGGACAACCCTGACTATGTTGAGCGTTTCGAGTTCTTTATGAACGGCTGGGAGATGGCCAACGCCTATTCAGAGCTCAACGATCCGATTGATCAGCGCGAGCGCTTTAAGGCTCAGGAAGAGCTGCTTGCTCAGGGTGATGAAGAGGCTAATAAAACCGACGAAGATTTCTTAAACGCTTTAGAGATCGGCATGCCACCGACAGGCGGCATAGGGTTTGGCATTGACAGAATGACGATGCTTCTCACTGATTCTGCTGCGATTAGAGATGTTTTGTTGTTCCCGACAATGAAATCCTTAGATAAGTAATACCCCAAAACCCCGGTGTTTATGCGGGTTTCAAGAGTTGCGATGTCTCGGATTTACGCCATTTACGCCAAGCTTACGCCAAACGATGCGGAAAGTTGTGCAGAGCGAAATCAATCGCATATTTTTTGATTTATAAGAAAAGGAGCAAAAAATGAATAAAACCATTAAAACAGTGTTAGGCGGCGTTTTGTTTGTCGTTATATGGATCGGGCTATGGAATCTGTTTGACTTCATATGGAAAACGTGGATAAACGGAAGTGGATACCAATTTTCCTCATCATATCACATTTTATACCCACTCGGCATTGGCGTTGTTATGTACTTGATTTTATTTGTGGTCAATACCGTAAGAAATAAAAATAAATAAAACTATAATAAACAATCGCATATTTGAATGTATATGACCTTGATGGATTCGTTTTCATCAAGGTCTTTTTTATTTGACGGATAGACAAAATCAGGCTGAAATGATATAATCATAGAAAGATAAATCGGATATTTAGGTGTAATCAAATGAAAGACGGAAAAACACCAAATCCAAATGTCATTCACCCAATCAAGGGTTATGATAATGAAATCTATATCAAACCGACAATCAAAAATCCTAACATTATTGTCGGTGACTTTTCCTATATCGCTGATTCGGATTTTGAAAGCCACGTTACTCACTTTTATGATTGGAATGGCGATAAGCTGATTATCGGCAAGTTTTGTCAGATTGCTTCGGGTGTTGAATTTGTTATGAACGGAGCGAATCATCAGATAAATGCTGTTTCAACCTTTCCGTTCTATACCCTGGAAGGTTGGGATATGAAGCCGCCTGCACAAGAAGATTTACCGTTGAAGGGTGATACCATTGTCGGAAATGATGTATGGATTGGTCAAAATGCAATTATTTTACCCGGCGTTCATATTGGCGACGGAGCGATTATTGGAGCAAATAGTGTTGTCGGCAGCGATGTAGATTCTTATACAATCGTTGCAGGAAATCCAGCAAAAACCTTGAAGAAACGCTTTGATGACGAGCTGATTGAGCTTCTGCTTCGCTTCAAATGGTGGAATAAGAGTATAGACGAGATAAACGCATTGATTCCGCTTCTGACCTGTAGCAATTTGGAAAAAGTCAAGAAAGAAATAAATAAACGCTTATATTAAAAAATCCTGAACTATCACTGGTAGCCTTAAAATGAGGTTGCCAGTTTTTTTATGCCCAAAAACGAATCGCAAACTACGCTTTTCTCTCGTTTCCTATATAATATAGGTAAAGGAGAGGATACGGTATGAAAAGAATGTTAGCTGATGTTTGTCCTGAACTGATAAATGAATGGTCACAGCGCAATTTACCTCTTACACCGGACAGCGTGACGCACGGCTCTAATAATAGTATGGCGGAAAGGCAAAGAGTGCGATAACGAATGAGAAACACTCATTACTACACGTTCAGATGGAAGTAAATGCCCGTATTGTAGTGGATTGATATTGCTCAAAGGCTTCAATGATTTTGCAACGCTATATCCTCAACTTGCCGAGGAATGGTCTGACCGTAATCTACCATCAACTCCTGATACGGTAAATTATATTATCACCACCCTAACAAGAGTAATTTTACTTGAACAAATCATCAGAGAGCTGTTCTTATAGATTTCTTTTAACCTCTGTACAACAGTCAGTTTAATACTTACATCATAAGCAATTATGACTGCAATGCCTTCTTTAAATAAACAAGAGTTTTAGTCGTTTGATAAATTGCAATATCCGAAAATTTTTTCGTATTCTCTTGCTTATATATATTTCACTTTAGGAGGAAGTTTTATTGCAAAAGAAAACAAGAGCACTCGTAACGCCGACACAATATCTTTGTATTAGTAATTCCACCGGTTAATTTGATTTAAAATAAAAAAATTATCGTTTATCATAAAAAAAGTATTGACAAATGAAAATAGTCTGCTATAATACAATTAACGATTAACATTAATTATTTAATTTTTTAGAGGTAATCAATTATGGAAAACAAGATCAAAAGAAAAATCAACACATTTGGTAAAGTCGCAAAGATACTCACTATGATCGTCATCGTTTTTTTGCTTGTCGTTGAGGGCTTCCTGCTTGTTGGCAGCATCATCACGGCGGTCGTTCCGAAGGACAGCGTCACGGTTGACACCGGTTCAGACACCCGTATCGATGTCGACACAAATTACTTCGGGTTGAACGGCAGACAGTTTTTTATCAAAATCGGCAACACAGAATTGTATGTCGGTCATCTCGAAAAAGGCGAGTTTGACGTCAAAAGCGAAAACGGCTGCTTGACCCTCATCGGCAATGCGCAGGACAAACACTATGATCTCAACACCGCGCTGCTGTGGATAATCTGCGAGATGATGTCTTTTGCGGCGATCATCATAGCACTGTACTTCTTCAAATCGCTGATGAAGCAGTTTATGGTCTGCGATACCCCGTTCAGCAACGGCGTAGTCAAGAAAATGCGCGCATTTGCGATCGCGCTTATTCCCTGCATGGTCGCTTATCACGCTGCTGGCATCGCCAAAAACAATATCTTTGGGAATGATGGCAGCCTTAGTCTGATCCTATCCGTCGTTTTTGTGCTGGTGATTTTTGTGCTGACGATGATATTCAAATACGGCACCGAGCTTCAGAAGGAACATGACGATACTGTCTGAGGTGAATTATGGGAAGAATAATAGTAAGACTTGACCGTGTTATGGCAGATCGGAAGATAGGACTGAACGAGCTTTCAGAGCAGATCGGGATTTCTAACGTAAACCTCAGTAAGTTGAAGAACGGACGCATAAGCGCCATTCGCTTTTCCACTCTGATTGCGATTTGTGAGACGCTGCACTGTCAGCCCGGTGATTTGCTCGAATATACAGAGGAATAAGCTCAGCGAGAGCTGTTCTTGCTGTAAATTGCAAAAAAGATATTATGTAAGCCGAAAGTAGTCACATTTTTATCTTACGTTGTTTGCTCCGATTGGAACAACCTGTCACTGTTATTGTTTTCATTACAATATTTGCTGTTGGAGCTTGTATGTTTACTTGCTTCTTAAGTGTCAATGAAACCAAATATGTAGTGACTACCGGCTCAAAAATACATGGAGCCGGCTCAGTTATAGGATTTTTGGTATTTCTATTTGTGCCCTTGTTATTATATATTCTTGAATTTAAGAACAATGATAAGTTAATGAGGTTAATAGCAGTTATATCCTTTATATTTGCCTTTATATTCTTTGCACTGTTCGTTATGTCGGATAAACCTCAATTTAGTAATTCGATAATAGCTAAAGAAGGTCTATAGCCAAGGCTTAATATACTATTTATGTACTTACCGGCGCTCGTTGTTTCGGTGAGAAACATCATAAATTATTGCTATTTTTAAACCGCCGTTTGAATTTTCAAACGGCGGTTGTTGCACTTAAAATATTACGGAAATTTTTTATATTTTTATCCTTTCATACAAGCGTCTACCCACTCGATGAAGTTAGATACGTCGGTTCCTTTGCGTTCAGCCGGGCTATGATTTTGAGCCCATATCGTTTCAAAATCAACGCTTTCTACACCTTCACAGTGCTCTAGGGCGAGCGATAGGTTAACCTCGGTTGTCAGGGCATTGGTGTTCTGCTCAATACCGGAACGTATACGCCAGTATTTTGCAACTTTGGATTTACCGTAACCATCCTGACTTTTCAAAAGATAGTAAAGCGGTGCATACATTTTTACGCGCTGCTCGGCAGTATTTCCAAAAGAATCTGTCTTTTCTAAATCGGCTATATATTCGTCTGCATATTCGCTGTTTAGTTTTGTCAGTATATCAGTAAGTATACGGTCAAAGTGGGCGCCTTTGCCGTCGCCGTAACCAAACAGTGTATTTCTGCTTCCCGGTTGGTCAAAGGCTAAAAACCAATCTGAAGCTTTTTTGCACTTCTTTACAAAGTCCTCTACGCTTGTAATTGTGGCAGTGTTAGTGCTTTTGTCATAGTTTATCCATTTTTTGTTTGCGTTCAACTCATCTATGTATTCTTGCTCTGTACAGTCAGTAAACTCTATATCTGATAGATAGTTGTTGAGTGAGTGTTCAATTACTCTCTTTATGTAATCGTAATACGAGCCTGCTTGGTAGATGCCTTCCTTGGATTTTTTCAAGGTTAGTGTATTGCCGTCTTTGTCGGTAAATCCAGCACTGTTGATATAATCGGCAAATGCGTTTGCCAAAGCGTCGGAAATTGCTTTTTGTTCATACGATTGATCTGTGCGCGTACAGCCCATCATCCATTCATAAGCGGCATTTGATGTATCAACATCACAGACCGGACACCAGTTCATTGAGCCTTTTACAGAATCGGATACACCCTGTACTACGCCGATCGCTTCAAGATAGGGATTGTACAGCTCGCTGTCACCCGAAGCACCCAAAATTGCTGCCTGCGCTCCGCCGCCGCTCATTCCGAATACAAATATACTCTCTGCATCTCCTGCAATTATATCGTCGCTGTATCTAAGGTAACGGACAGCAGCCTTGAGGTCGGTAACTCCTGCAGGTGCGCCTTCTTCTATTCCGCGACACCCCGCATGAACAAAAACAAAACCTTTAGATGTGTAATCCGTCATAATCTCTATTATACTTTTATGTTCATTCAAATCGCTGTAGGTCAAAGCCTTATCAGCGGCATAGAACGGAGTGTTTACAGGGATCACTATCGGAGCAGTAGAAGCAGTATAGCCGTTTATATCTGCGTTTTCATTGAGCTTGCAGGTATATGTACCGTCCTCGTTTTCGGTTGTATTTATATATGCGCCCGGAACAAATATCGCAAGCTTTTCATATGTTTCGTCGGCAGGCTTTTCACAATAGTCGATTTCTGCTTGATAATAAACATCATAATCTTCGCTGTATTGCCATCGGTTCATATCCGGCTTTGATAGATTTGTTATGATTTCTTTTGCTTCTGTTTCAGCCTGAGCAGCAGTTATATCCGAATTGCCACTGCCTGATTTACCGCATCCGGTTACTAAAACGGTGACTAAACATAAGGCTATAATAATCGCTGATACTTTTTTAAACAAAAAACCATCTCCAGTCTGTTGTATTTTGTTTTAATTATATCAGATAAGATAGAATTAAAAAAGATATAATTTTCAAAAAATATTTTTTATTCATAATATTAAAAATTAAGCGATGGACTAAATAAAGATCTTATGATATAATTTCATAAGAATGGTGGATAGAGCTTGATTAATGGTTGTTTCACCTGTTATATAAAGATATGGATTATAAAATATATGTTGAATTTTAAAATTATTGATAAGAATCAAATCGAAGAATACAAAAAATATTACGATTATTCCACTTCTTTTGGTTGCGATACAAATCTCATAAATATCTATTTGTGGCGGCATGAGTATAATATAAATTTAGCGTTGTTTGATGATACGCTGATAAAGGCTTACTTTCGAGATGACGGTATGGTTTGGGGTTATTGTATGCCGGTGGGGAAAAATATCGAAGGGGCACTTGAAGAAATTTTTAATGATGCCAGAGAGCGTAGTGCTGAGCCAAATATTGTGATGTTAACAATTGAACAAAAAGCATTGCTTGAGAGCTTGTATCCTAATAAATTTATCTTTAAGCCTTCGCTTGAAAACCAGGATTATATATATTATTCAAAGGATTTGGCAACGCTTGAAGGCAGAAAGTTTCATAGCAAGAGAAATCATATTTCACGTTTTTACCGCACCTATAAAAATACAAAATTTAAAATGATTGATAAAACAAATAAATCAGATGCAATGGGAGTTGTGTTTGATTGGTATAAAGAAAATAATATTTCCTCTGACGACAGCTCTGAAATTCAAGCTGTTCGCGAAGCTCTTGAAAATATGGAAAAATTAAAAATGAACGGAGCTTTGTTGTATGTAGATGAAAGACCTGTGGCAATGACTTTGGGCAGTGAGATTTCAGATAGAGTTTATGATATTAATTTTGAAAAGGCGTTGCGCGATTATGACGGTGTTTATTCTGTTATTAATAACGAATTCGCAAAAACCCTTACACAGTATGAATACATAAATCGCGAAGAGGATATGGGGATTGAGGGGCTGAGAAAAGCAAAGCTATCTTATAACCCTGTTATTGTGCTTCAGCGTTTTACAGCAGAGGTAAAGCTATGAGCATGTTATTTGAAAAAGCCAATTCTGCCGATATCTCACGCCTTAAGGAATTGTGGCTGGACTCTTTTTCGGAAAATCCTGAAGCGGTAGATTTGTTCCTTTATAGAAATATAAATAATATGAGAATTTATTGTGCAAGAGTAGATAATAAAATTGTTGCTGCTTTATATCTTTTAGACTGCTTTTTAAACCAAAAAAAAGCACATTATCTTTGCGCGGCTTCGACCGAGACGGAGTTTAGACGCAGGGGAATAATGACGGGGCTTATAAAATACGCTTTAGATACGGCAAAAAAGGAGGGGGATTGTTATTCTCTGCTTTTTCCGGCAGATCAAAGTGAAAAATTATATGATTTTTACGGCAAATTAGGGTATTTGCCAAATTGCACTGCTAAGACAGTGAGTTTATCGCGGAAAGAACTTATAACGAACAAAGTCCCTATAAACGAAATGCCTGATTTTGAGGCGTTGCAAAAACAATATTTTGATAGCGATTTTCTTTTGTGGAGTAATCGCTTTGTCGATTTTGTTATTGAATATTATAAAATTTACAATATAAAAGCTGTTTTAAGCCAAAGCGCCTTTGCGCTTATTGAAGAGAGCAAAGACACTTCAAACGTGTTTTATTGTATTTATAAAGACTTTGAGAGTTTAAAGGCTTTGCTTTTGAAGAATACAGTTTCAAGTCATTTTGTGCTTACTGTCAGCTCTAATAATACGTTGTTTTCCGATATTCCAAATCAAAAATATGGTATGATAAAAACACTTGATGAAAAAGAAAAAACGCCTAACGACGTTTACATTGGAATAAATTTAAATTAAAAAAATTATAAATATTATAAATATTATAAATATATAAGCTTAAGCTCTGTAAATCCTGTTTGTATTTTTATAACAGGATTTTTTATTTTATTATAATCTGGTATGGAAAGGGGTAAAAATACAGCAGGATGAATATATAACGTATGATTTAATCATATTTATAATAAAGTGTATATGCAATATCACATAAGATTTGTAAGTTTTGCACAAAAAACAGACTTAATTTATATTCAATCAGTGGATTTTTTTGGCAGAATGGTCATTTTGGTTGTTTTATTTAGATATTTATTATATAATCAAGGGGTGGTTGAAAAAACTAATTGTGAAAATTGACCGAAAGTATATTGTTTTCGTTTGAAGGGAGATATTTTTTTGAAACAGTATGACGCAAAACACATTTTAAACATCGCTATGGCAGGTCATTCCGGCGCGGGTAAAACATCTGTAGCCGAGGCTATGCTGTATTTGTCAAAGGCATCTGACCGTCTGGGAAAAATCTCTGACGGAAATACTCAGCTTGACTTTGATTCCGAAGAAATCAAAAGAGGAGTATCGGTGCTTACCGCTGTTGCGCCGCTGGAGTGGAAGAATGCTAAGATAAATATTATTGACACACCCGGGCTTTTTGATTTTGAGGGAGGTGTGTATGAAGGTTACCGTGCAGCTGAGACGGCGGTTGTTGTAGTATCAGCAAAAGACGGTATAAATGTTGGTACGGAAAAGGCTGTCAAAGCCGCAACTAAGGAGAATTTGACAAAGATTTTCTTTGTAAACGGCGTATGTGATGAAAACGCTCGTTTTTATCGTGTACTCGAGGATCTCAAACACACTTTCGGACCTTCTGTATGTCCGGTTATAGTTCCATATATCGAAAACGGAGAGGCTAATACTTATATCAATTTGTTTGAGTATAAGGCATATAAGTATGATAAATCCGGCAAGGCTACTCCGGTGGATATGTTGCCCGATATGGGTAACAGACTCGAGGGCCTTAGAGAAGCTATAAAGGAAGCAGTAGCAGAGACCAGCGAGGAATTGATGGAAAAATTCTTTGACGGAGAAGAATTTACGCCTGAAGAAATAATTACGGGTGTTAGCAAAGGCGTAAAAGACGGAACGCTTTGCCCGGTATTCTGCGGTGACGCGGCGTCCACCTTTGCTATTGATCAGTTTATGAACAGTCTTGTATGGCTTGCGCCGACAGCCTATGATAAGTCAGGAGAGGTTGGCGTTGATGTAAACGGAGATGAGCTTGAAATTGCTGTAAATGAGCAGGGTGCTACATCTGCTATTATTTTCAAAACCGTTGCCGATCCTTTTGTTGGCAAGCTTTCATATTTTAAGGTTATATCAGGTAAAGTTTCCACAGAAACACCGCTTGTAAATATGCGTACAGGTAATCAGGAGCGTATCACAAAGGTGCTTACAATTCGCGGTAAAAAACAAGAGGATGCATCAGCGGTTACAGCGGGCGATATTGGAGCTATTCCTAAACTTACTAATGCCAACACCGGCGACACTCTGTGCTCGCCGACAAGAAGAGTTATATTAAAGGGTGTAGACTATCCTTTGCCGTCTTATTCTATGGCAGTGTATCCAAAGAAGAAGGGTGAAGAGGATAAGGTTGCGCAGGGTATAAACCGTTTGTGTGAAGAAGATCCTACGATAAAATTTGTTAATAACTCAGAGACTAAAGAAATGGTTGTTTCAGGCATGGGTGAACAGCACCTGGATGTAGTTGTTTCAAAGCTAAAGAGCAAATTCAACGTAGAGGTTGAGCTAAAGCAGCCCAAAGTTGCATACAGAGAGACCATTCGTTCAAAATCCGATGTTCAGGGTCGACACAAAAAGCAGTCGGGCGGAGCAGGACAGTTCGGTGACGTATGGATTAAGTTTGAGCCGTGCGACAGTGATTCTCTTGAATTTGACATCGCGGTTGTAGGCGGCAGCGTTCCAAAGCAGTTCTATCCCGCAGTTGAAAAAGGGCTAAGAGAGTCTATCAAGCACGGACCGTTAGCGGGATATCCGGTAGTTGGAGTCAAAGCCACCTTGTATGACGGTTCATCTCACCCTGTTGATTCTAACGAAATGGCATTTAAAATGGCCGCTCAGATTGCGTTCAAGAACGGTATTCCTCAGGCTAAGCCCACTTTGCTTGAGCCAATAGGCTCGCTCAAGGCGACTGTGCCGGACGCAAATATGGGAGATATCATGGGCGAAGTCAACAAGCGCCGCGGCAGAGTACTTGGTATGAGTATGGATGACGACGGCATGCAGGTAGTAGAGGCAGAGGTTCCTATGGCAGAGATGGCTGACTTCTCAATTTATATGCGCCAGGTAACACAGGGCAGAGGCTCGTTCACATTTGACTTTGAGCGTTACGAAGACGCACCCTCCCAGGTTGCTCAAAAGGTAATAGAAGCTGCAAAAGCAGAAGCAGGAGAATAATTTAATAAATAATAATCATTAATGACCCGAATCCTAAAGTTAGATCAAAAATCTAATTTTTGAGGATCGGGTCATTTTTATCTGTGTTTTTATTGCAAAAAATGATAGCGCGTGATATAATGAACAAGCTACATAATCTTTATGAAAATTGAAAAAGTATCAAAATTAATATTTGTATATCAATGTTTGTTTTGCACATATTAAATTTAGCAAAAATACAAGCTCTATTAAGTGTGCATGGAAACATTGATACTTAAAGGTTATGTAGCGTGACTGGAGCTATGTGTTTTTCGTGCGTAGCTGTCAATACGGCTGCGCACTTTTTTATTTTTATATTGCATTTAAAAAAATTATGTGGTATCATCTACTTGCGACATAGTAGAATATTTGCTCAAAAAGTTACAAGCTTTTATCGTTAAATCGGTAAAAGCGTAGCTTGTTTTAGTTTGGCTTGTACTTTTGAGCATTACTACTGTGTCGCAACAGTTCAAGCTACGTTTTTCGTGCGTAGCTGTCAACACGGCTGCGCACTTTTTTGTTTTTATGTTGCATTTAAAATTTTTATGTGGTATTATCTATTTGCAACGTAAAATTACATATTATTTTTTGCCAAAAGCTTATATTTTTATTTAGGTAAAAATACAGGCTCGTTTTTGATATGGCTTTTGGCATATGTGAAATTTTACGTTGCAGTAAAAGAGCTATGTATTTTTCGTGCGTAGCTCTAAACACAGCTGCGCACTTTTTTGTTTTTATGTTGCATTTAAAAATTTTCTGTGATATTATTTAGTTGGTCAAACAAATTTATATAAGTTTTGCAATTATCGGGTTGTATTATTGCTTTAGCAAAAATACAAGCTCTAATTTTGCAACCTTGTAATTGCAGAAAATTTGTTTGACCGCAAAAGAGCTATGTATTTTTCGTGCGTAGCTGTCAACACGGCTGCGCACTTTTTGTTTTAGAAAATATTTTTTAGGGAGATGTGGTTATGGTAGAATTTGATCTGAATTTATTCGCTAAAAAATTGAAATTTGTCCGAGAGTGTTACGATATGTCACAGCAGGAGGTAGCAGATATTTTGCAAATAGACCGTTCTACTTACAGCTATTATGAAATTGGAAAAACACAGCCGAACCTGAGTGTTTTATATACGATAAGTCAACTTTTTGCTGTATCCGTAGATGACATGATAAACCCCAATATAAAAGTTAGTTTGAGGCTGTTCAAAAATGTTGAGGAGATTGATTTTCAAAAATATTATAAAATAAGAGCAAGTTGTTTAAAAGAACTCGATGAGTAGAAATTAGTATTAGATAGTTTTGTAAATAACATAAAATAAAAACCGATTTCACCTTTTATAGGCGAGATCGGTTTTCAGCTTTTTGAAATTTTTATTTAATAATCATGCTTTTTCCGGTCATCTCGGAAGGCTTGGGCATATCTAAGATTTCAAGCATAGTCGGTGCAATATCGGCGAGACAGCCGCCAGCGCGCAGCTTTTTGCACTTGTCATAGCCTACAACGCAAAACGGTACAGGGTTAGTCGTATGTGCTGTAAACGGAGATCCATCAAGGTCATACATCTGATCTGCATTTCCGTGGTCAGCGGTGATTATAGATACGCCGCCCATCTCTTTTATTGCATCGGTGACTTTTTTAACGCCCCAGTCAACTGCTTCCACTGCCTTTACAGCAGCGTCAAATATGCCGGTGTGACCTACCATATCGCAGTTAGCAAAGTTGAGTATTATAACATCATATTTATCTGATTTTATAGCTTCAACACATTTTTCGGTTACTTCATATGCCGACATGTGTGGCTGCAGGTCATAGGTTGCTACCTTAGGAGATTTTACAAGAATTCTGTCCTCTCCGTCATACTGTTTTTCTACGCCTCCATTGAAAAAGAAAGTTACATGAGCATACTTTTCTGTTTCAGCAATACGAAGTTGAGTCTTTGAGTTTTTAGACAGATATTCGCCCAGAGTATTTTTTAGACTTTGCGGTTTGAATGCAATGTCAACATTTGGAATAGTAGCGTCATATTGAGTCATGCATACATAGTAAAGAGGGAAGAAGCCGCCTTTTCTTTCAAAACCGATAAAATCAGGATCGACAAAAGTCCTTGTGATTTCTCTGGCTCTGTCAGGGCGGAAATTATAAAATACAACCGAGTCATGGGCTTTAACAGTTTCGCCGCCGTCAATAACGGTGGGGATTACAAATTCGTCTGTAACACCGTTGTCATAGGATTTTTGAACTGCTTTTACGGGATCGTCACAATGTTCACCCTCACCGCAAGTTATAGCCGCATAAGCTTTTTCTACTCTTTCCCAGCGGTTGTCGCGGTCCATGGCATAGTATCTGCCCATGACAGTTGCAATTTTTCCTACTCCGATTTTTTCAGTTTCGCCGACGCACTGAGCAACATAGTCTTTTCCGCTTGAAGGAGGAACGTCTCTTCCGTCCAAAAATGCATGAATATATACTTTTTTAAGACCTCTTTGCTTTGCAAGTTTTAATATTGCGTACATATGAGTGTTGTGCGAATGTACGCCGCCGTCCGAGAGCAGACCGAAAAGGTGAAGAGAGGAGTTATGCTCTATAGCGTTGTCAATTGCTTTGTTGAGCGCCTCATTTTCAAAAAACTCGCCGTCCTCAATAGATTTTGTGATACGAGTGAGCTCCTGATAAACGATTCTTCCTGCGCCCATATTGGTGTGGCCTACTTCGCTGTTACCCATCTGACCGTCAGGCAGACCAACGTCAAGCCCCGATGCGCCGATCATAGTAACAGGATTTTCAAAGAAAATCTTATCAAGATACGGAGTTTTTGCTTCGATAATAGCGTTGCCGTAGCCGGGCGCAATACCAAAACCGTCCATTATAATAAGTGCTAAAGGTTTCATCTTTTCATCTCCGAATAATTAGTTGTTATCTGCTGCCTTAACAATAGCTGCAAATTTTTCGGCAATTAATGAAGCTCCACCGATAAGTCCGCCGTCTACGTCTTCTTTTGATAAAAGCTCATCGGCGTTTTTGTCGTTCATAGAGCCGCCATACTGAATAGTTGTAGCGTTAGCTATATCCTGATTGTACATCGATGCTATAACATCTCGGATGATTTTGCAAACTTCCTGAGCTTGATCGGCTGTAGCGGTAAGTCCGGTACCGATTGCCCATACCGGCTCATAGGCGATGATAATATTTTTCATCTCAGCTTCGCTTATGCCCATAAGCGCAATTTTTGTCTGCATGGATACAATTTCAGCAGTAATATTTTGTTCTCTTTGTTCTTTTAATTCACCAACGCATAAAATAACTTTCAAACCGTTATTTAAAGCAGCGCGGATTCTCTTGTTAACTGTTAAATCGGTTTCTCCAAAATATTGTCTTCTTTCCGAGTGACCGATTATAACATATTTAATGCCCATTTCCTTGAGCATAACTGCGCTGATTTCACCGGTAAAAGCGCCGCTTTCTTCCCAGTGGCAGTTTTCAGCGCCAATTTTGATATTTGTATCTTTTGTTGCGTCTAAAGCTGTTTGTAAGTCTACAAAGGGAACACAAGCGATAACCTCACATTTTGCGTCTTTTGTAAGTGGAGCGATTTGCTCTAACAGTTCTTTTGTTTGAGACGGGGTTTTGTTCATTTTCCAGTTGCCTGCGATAATTGCAGTTCTAAGTTGTTTATTCATAATATTTACCTCTTTATTTAATAATTAAATTTATCTATATATATATTTATTTATATCTTTATTTAT
>DEKP01000015.1 GCA_002353935.1 Ruminococcaceae bacterium UBA2719
ATTTCCACATCTAAAGGCACCAAGCAAACGACCTTTTTGTATTTTTAAATACAAAAAGGTCGTTTTTAGAACAAAGGTGAAATTGATTATACAAAACTTAGATTATTTTTCTTTTAAGAGCTTGTTTAACTCATCCATAAAGGTATTTATATCTTTAAACTGACGATAAACAGAAGCAAAACGAACATAAGCTACTTCATCAACATTTTTGAGTTGCTCCATAGTGAGTTCACCGATAGTCATTGAGGTAACTTCTCTGTCAAGAGACGCCTGAAGCTGAGCCTCAATACTGTCTACCATTTTTTCTATCTGTTCAAGAGATACCGGACGCTTTTCACAAGCACGAAGCAATCCTGCGGTCAATTTGTTTCTATCAAAAACCTCTCTTGATTTATCTCGCTTTACAACAATAATAGGAACTGTTTCAATAACCTCATGAGTGGTAAATCTCTTTGCGCATTTAAGGCATTCTCTCCTGCGTCTTATGCGTTCGCCTTCGTCCGCAGGACGCGAATCAATAACTTTACTTTCTTCGTAACCGCAATATGGACATTTCATAAACATCCCTCACATTTAGATTGCTTTTTTCTATACTGTAATTATAACACAAGATATAGATAAATCAAGTTATAATTTTGTAATAAATAGTTACAGTTGTATATTTTTTACTCGAATTTGTATTATTAGTACTTCTTCTGCATACAAATAACTAGGGTGATATTTATGAAAAGAAAAATTAAAATTTATGCTATATCAATCTTAATAGCACTTGCTGTCGGCGGACTTTCCGCTTTGGTTACAGGTAAAAATATGAATCTTTACGAAACCATAAACCAGCCTCCGCTAGCGCCTCCTGGAATTCTTTTTCCGATAGTGTGGACAATACTGTATATCCTCATGGGTATTTCTTCTGCAAGAATTTTTATGTCAGAAACAAGCGAAGGCTTAAAAAAAGTTGCTTTGCAAGACTATGCCCTTAATTTATTCTTTAATTTCGCATGGAGCATATTTTTCTTTAATTTCAGAGTGTTTGTATTCTCGTTCATCTGGATCGTTATTCTCTGGGGTATCATCATAAAAATGATCTATGATTTTTATAAAATCGATAAACCCGCCGCTTTCTTACAGATACCCTATCTTTTATGGGTTACCTTTGCGATGTATCTCAACTTAGGTATTATTATCTTGAACTAATTGTTTATCAAGAATTTTTATTATATTATCAAAAGGCTTTACACAGCGATATAAAATAGAATGCATATGTGCTATAGCTATACCATAATTGACAATCGGCACTCCTTGTGCCACTGCCTGTTTTATGCGGTACTGCATTTCTTTTTCATTTAGCATACATCCGCCGCAATGAATTATCAGTTTGTATTTTTTTAAATCTTTAGGAAAATCGTTACCTGATGAAAACTCATACTCGAATTTTTTTCCTGTATAACTCTCTATCCATTTAGGCATTTTTACCGAACCGATATCGTTACAGTGTCTGTGATGAGTACAGCCCTCGCTGATTAAAATTTTATCTCTCTGAGATAAACTGTCTATAGCAACCGCGCCTTTAACTAAAGTTTCAAGGTTTCCCTTATAACGCGCAAAAAGTATCGAAAACGATGTCAGAGGTATATCTTCCGGAACAAGTTTGCTTACTTTGCCAAACACCTGAGAGTCGGTTATTACCATTTTGGGCTTTGTTTTCAGGCAACCAAGCGTTTGTACAAGATCGCTATCTTGACAACAAAATGCTCTGGCGTTAATATCCAGTATCTCACGCAAAACCTGCTGTTGCGGCAAAATCAGTCTGCCTTTCGGCGCGGAATTATCAATCGGAATCACCAGCACTACTGTATCCTTCCGATCCACTAAATCTGCTAGGATTTTTTTATCAAGAGATTTTGTATCAGCAAATTTCGCAATCAAATTTTTTAGCTCATCTATGCCTTCTTTTAATTTGGCGCTGATATAGATTTCGTTTTCCTTTTTGTACTCTTTCTTTTCCGGTTTGTTAGATAACAAGTCGGATTTATTATACGCAATAATATAAGGCAGTGATCGATCTTTAAACAAGCCTACAAGTTCTTTTTCTATATTGCTAAAACCTTTTGTCCTATCGACTACTAAAACAGCTATATCGGTTTTTCTGAGTACTTCAAGTGTTTTTTCTATACGTAGCATACCTAATTCTCCGGTATCATCAAACCCCGGAGTATCTATAATCACTACCGGTCCTAATGGCAATATTTCCATTGCCTTTTTAACAGGATCGGTAGTGGTCCCTTTATATTCGGAAACAACAGAAAGCTCTTGATTTGTTACAGCGTTTACTACGCTGGATTTGCCTGCGTTCCTGCGTCCAAAAAAAGCTATGTGTATTCTGTTTGCCGATGCTGTATCATTTAAGCTCATTGTTTTCTCCTAATGATATTGATAAATAATTTTAATTTTAGAATCTGAAATCTCGTCTGTTAGATTTTTTTATATCTTCAACATTTTGTTTGGCTATTGTTTTTACTTTTTCATTAGGGATTTTGTCTAATTCTTTTTCTATTAATTCAAAACCTATCTTTTTAGTTTCGCTATCTGCATAGTCTACCAGATATTCGGTCAAAGTCATCAATGCGTTTGGATGGCAGCAATTAAGGATTTGGCCGTTTTTGCACAAAGACATAAACCGATCTCCTGTTCTTCCCTCTCTGTAACAAGCGGTACAAAACGACGGAATATGTCCGTTTTCCATAAGCCATCGAACTATTTCATCGAGTGTTCTTTGGTCAGATACATCAAACTGTTCTGTATCATGCGGACGCTCTTCTTCGGTATAGCCGCCTACAGATGTGCGCGAGGCTCCGCTTACCTGTGACACACCCAAACGCAAAAGTTTTGAACGCACATCCTGAGATTCTCTAGTTGATATAATAATTCCGGTATAAGGCACAGCTAAACGTATACAAGCTGTAATTTTAGCAAAAATCTCGTCAGAAATAGAATTATCAAAGGCGTTTGGATCGATATCATCCGCATGTTTTATTCTAGGTACGGAAATCGTATGAGGTCCTACTCCGTGAACCGCCTCAAGGTGTTCAGCATGCATAATAAGTCCTGCAAATTCATATTTATACATCTCAAGTCCAAATAAAACGCCCAAACCTACGTCATCGATTCCGCCCTGCATCGCCCTGTCCATAGCTTCGGTGTGATAGTCATAATCATGTTTGGGTCCGGTGGGGTGAAGCTCTAAATAGCTCTTTTTATGATAGGTTTCCTGAAACAAAATATATGTTCCTATTCCTGCGTCTTTGAGTTTTTTATAGTTTTCAACCGTTGTAGCCGCAATATTGACGTTTACTCTTCTTATTGCACCGTTTTTGTGATTAACCGAATAGATAGTTTTAATACATTCGAGTATGTATTCAATCGGATTGTTGACAGGGTCCTCGCCTGCTTCTATCGCTAAACGCTTGTGCCCCATATCCTGCAAGGCGATCACTTCTGCTTTTACTTCTTCTTGAGTAAGTTTTTTACGCGCAATGCGCTTGTTTTTATAATGATAAGGGCAGTACACACAACCGTTAACGCAATAATTGGACAGATATAACGGAGCAAAAATTACAATTCTATTGCCGTAAAAAGCAAGCTTGATTTCCTCTGCAATTTGATAAATTTTCTCTATTACGCCTTTATCCTCACAAGCAAGCAAAACTGACGCCTCTCTGTGTGTAAGCCCTTTACAAACACAGCCATGAGCCGTTTTTTGAGGACGTGCTTTTTCTAAAATTGAATTTATAAGCTCAATATTATTTTTATTTTCCTCCGCATATTTTAAAGTTTCTAAAATTTCTTCATCATTGATAAATTCTTCTGCATGCATTGATTTTTTGTCATAAACAGCCATAATTAAATTCCTCTCTTTTGTTGTATTTTAATACTATGTATATAAATTTTATTCGCTATGTTCGTCATTAAAAACCAGGGACGAATACGCAGTTTTTACGCTAACACCCGAAAGCTTTCCGATTTTTCCAGAAAGCGTCGAGATCTTATCCTGCGGTGCATCAATCGCAACGCTTATGATTCGCACGTCCCGCTTTTTATAAGGGACTCCCATTCTTCCGATGATATAATCGGAATAGTTGTGCAAATACTCATTAACGCTCTTTGTTGAATTTTCATCATCAACAATAATGCTGATTACCGCTACACGTGTTTCCATTTATAAACCTCCTGATTTAATCTATCTATATGTTATTTTATCATGTCAATTTTCCGGTGAAATCTCATATAATCGGCTCCATATTTTACAAAACAAAACGCCGCACCCTAAGTGCGGCAAAATGGTTTTATCTATATCCAGACGCCTTTCACTCAGTACTACTTTATGTCAGAATGTCATTTTTATTAAATTATTTTTGTTAAAAAATCATTATATTAATACCGATTTTTAAGAGAGTATACTCGCTTCGAAATCTATATAAATTTTAACATAACAAAGCTCTTTTTGTCAATCGCATTTTATCCATCGAACATTCTCTCAGTTTGCCGTTTTAATTGACATTTTTATACATTAGTAGTATAATTAGTGTAATTAATGTGGATTAGTGCAAGATATTGTATGATTTTGCAAAATTTTGACAAAACCCGCATATAAACTGTTCTAATTCTACATATTCAATATTATATTGTTTTAGGGGAAAGATAAATGAACACAGCTTTATTAATGATGGGGGGATCGGGAACCAGATTTGGAGCCGATATTCCAAAACAGTATATCAAAATAAATAACAAACCTATTTTTTCTTATATTCTTGAAGGATACAATGCTTTGAAAAATATTGATAAAATTATCATTGTTTCTCACAAAGACTGGATAGAATATGTAGAGAATGTTGCAAAGGAAATAGGAGCAGACAAGCTGTATAAGGTTGTAGAAGGCGGCGCAACACGTTCCGAATCTGTCAAAAACGGTCTTTTGTGCGCAAAAGAATATTCAAACGACAACGATGTTATTTTGATTCATGACGCTACTCACCCTTATGTTGACGCTCAAGGTATTTCTGAAATTATAAATGCTGTCAAAGAATACGGCGGAGCGACTCTGGCTCAGTTCAACTATGACACTGTTTATAAAATGGACGATGATCATATTTTAACTAACATTGAACCGAGATTTAATATTGTTGCCGGCGCTTCTCCGGAGGCTTTTACATTCAAGAGAATTTTTGATATATACACAAATTCTCCTCAAGAAGAGCTTGAGAAAATGACCTCTGCCGGAGCCATAGCTTTGCATCATGGTATAAAAATGAAGGTTATTAGAGCCAACGTCTTAAATCTTAAAATCACTTATGCAGACGATATGAATCTGTTTAAAAAACTTGTTAATAATTATTTCTTTGAAAAGAATATAGATGAAAAGGAGAAACCAAATGAAAAATAAATTACTCGATATTCTCGAAAAACGCACCTTAGGTATCCACAGCGGTATCCCATCTTTCTGCTCAGCCAACAAAATTGTTATAGAAGCAATTATGGATCAGGCAAAGCGTTTTGATGATACTGTATTGATAGAAGCTACTTCTAACCAGGTTAACCAGTTTGGCGGATATATGGATATGACCAGCGTTGATTTTAAAGAATACGTTTATAAAATTGCCGACAAAATCGGTTTTGACAAAGATAAAATCATCTTAGGCGGCGACCACTTAGGTCCTTTGCCGTGGTGCTCTTTGCCCGAAGAACAAGCTATGGAACACGCAAAAAAGCTTGTTTATGACTGTGTAAAAGCAGGTTATACCAAGGTTCATCTTGATACAAGCATGAAGCTCGGCGACGATCCGGAAGACGAAGTTCTAAGCAATGATATTATCGCTAAACGCGGCGCAATTCTATATAAAGAATGTGATAAAGCATACCAGGAATTATTAAAAGAAAACCCGGATGCTGTTCACCCCGTGTATATAATAGGCAGCGAAGTACCTATCCCGGGCGGCTCTCAGCAAGAAGACGACAGTCTCAAGGTTACTAACCCCAGAGACTTCGAAAGCACAATTATAGCCTATAGAAAAATATTTGATAAAACGGGCCTTTCTGACGCTTGGAACCATATCATCGGTATAGTTGTTCAGCCGGGAGTTGAATTTGGTAACGCTGATATTCACGCTTATAACAGAATGGACGCTATAAAGTTGTGCAACCGCTTAAAAAAATACCCAAATATCGTATTCGAAGGTCACTCTACTGATTATCAACCACCTGTAAAACTTAGAGAAATGGTTGAGGATGGTATTGCTATCATCAAAGTCGGACCGGCTCTTACAAACGCTGTCAGAGAAGCTGTTTTTGCTCTGTCAATGATCGAAGAAGAGCTTATCCCCGATAAAAATAAGCGCGCTAACTTTATTGAAGTACTTGAAAACGAGATGATGAAAGATCCTTCTAACTGGCAAAAACATTATCACGGAACCGATCTTGAGCAGCATATAGCAAGAAAATATAGCTTTTCTGACAGAAGCCGCTATTACTTCTCACACAAAGCAGTTGTAGAAGCTCAGAAAAAACTGTTTGACAATTTAAGTAATGTTGAAATTTCTCTGCCGCTTTTACATCAATATATGCCGCTTCAATACTCAAAAGTTAGAGACGGCAAGCTGCAAAATTCACCCAGAGAGCTTGTAAAAGATGCGGTAGTTTGTGTAGTGGAAGACTACAATTACGCTGTAAAATGCAATTATATGGTAAATACAATGGCTTAAAACCATTTTAACAACGCTTGCAGATTATAATAAATTAAGTTTCTTAAATATTATTTTTCTCAAGCGTTATATTATAATTTTGATAAAGTAAAAAGGAGCTTTAATATGAAAGCAGCAGTTTTATATGGTAATCAAGATTTAAGATATGATGAAATCGAAACCCCTGCCGTTCATGACGGAGAAATAAGAATTAAGGTTGTCGCAACCGGTATTTGCGGCTCTGATATTCCGCGTGTTCACTATAACGGGGCTCACGGTTATCCGATTATTTTGGGACATGAATTTTCAGGTTATGTTGACGAAGCTGCCAGCGACGTTAAAAGTGTTAAAAAAGGCGACCGTGTTATAGGCATTCCGCTTATGCCCTGCTTTGAATGCGACGATTGTAAAGCGGGCAACTTCTCTCTTTGCAAACACTATAGCTTTGTAGGTTCGCGTCAAAACGGCAGCATGGCACAGTACGTTACACTTCCTGAAAAAAACGTTATGAAAATTGACAGTTCTATTCCCTATGAAACCGCTGCATTTTTTGAGCCCTCTACTGTTGCTATTCACGGTATCAAACAGTGCGGATATAAATATGAAAAAGGGAAAACAGTCGCTATTTTAGGCGGCGGTACAATCGGTTTGTTTACACTTCAATGGATTAAAATTTTAGGTGCAGACAAAGTATGTGTATGTGATATTGACGACAGCCATTTGAAGTGTTCGAAAATTTTAGGTGCAGATGAAACCCTGATAAGCATAGCAGAAGATTTCAACGATCAGGTCAAAGCTGCTACTAACTCAAAAGGCTTTGACTATGTATTTGTTTCTACAGGCTCGGTTGCCGCAATGAAAACGGCATTTGAAATTGCTGCCAATAAAGCTCACATATGCTTTATCGGCACGCCGACAAAGGATATCACATTTTCCGTAAGAGAGTGGGAAAATATGAACCGCAAGGAATTCTACCTCACAGGTTCATGGATGTCATATTCTGCTCCGTGGCCGGGAGACGAATGGTCTTTAACAGAAAAATATTTTTCCACAGGAGACTTAAAAGTTCTTCCGGAAATGATATATAAGTCATATCCTCTTGACAAAGCTATGGACGCCTTTAACGAATATTTAAACCCACAGAATGTTATGGGTAAAATTCAAATCATAGATAAATAAACATTTTATATTTAGGTAAGAATATGAGCAAAAATGTAGCACATAGGATATATAAGTTTGATAATATCAAATTTCTTGCTATCCTATTGGTAGTTTTGGGACATTTTGCAGACGGATATACAAACTCCTCAAATATGTTTGACAGCTGGTTTGTTTTTGTATATTCATTTCACGCTCCCTTGTTCATCTTTTTGTGCGGACTTTTTTCTGATAAATATCAGAAAAGTTCGCAATTTAATATTAAAAAATTCACATATTATCTGACGCTTGGCTTTTTGCTGAAAATATTATTATATCTATGCCAGATAATGACGAACACAAATGCCGAGTTGAATTTACTGGGCGGCGCAGGCGTTGAGTGGTTTTTATTTGTCACGTGCATGTATATGCTAACGGCATTTTTACTCAAACGAGTAAAGCCCGCGATTGTTATTGTTACGTCTATTGTACTTGGCGCTACATTCGGTGTTGTTCCGATTTCTGACGAGTTTTATTTACAAAGATATTTTGTGTTTTTGCCGATATTCTTCATAGGATATTATCTAACACCTCAAAAGCTGATGAACTTCACCTCGCGCACTAATGTAAAACTGACTTCCATAGCATTTATGATAGTCTATTTTATACTTTGCTTTAGACAACGAGAACTGATATATCCGCTTAGAATGTTGTTTACAGGACGAAATCCCTTTGCAAGTATACCAATACATAACTGCTTTATTCATCACCGTCTGCTATGTTATGGTATATCGGCAATACTCATTATTGCTGTTATTTCCTGTATTCCAAATATAAAAATACCTCTGATTTCGCGTATGGGAGCTAATACCTTAGGGGTTTATTTTTGGCACTATCCATGTATTTACTTGCTCAGATATTTTGGGTTCTTTCTCCTTATCGAACAAACCGGAGATCCCCTGTGGAAGTTATTGGTTTTAACATCCGCTTTAGTACTGGGGTTCATACTATCATTCGATATTTTCTCATATCCCTTGCGACTTCTTTACAAACCATATCAAAAAATGAATTTTACGGCTAATATAATTGTAGCTTTGATTTTGCTCGCCGCTGCCGTAACATTCGAATATTTTATACCTATATTTTAAAAATGTATTATAATAAAGTTTTTATAACCGATTTATAATCCTTTTAAATCAAAAATTATCTCTCCGACTCATCAAGAATCGGAGAGATTTTTTATGTCTATTATTTTAATATCTATTTACCTTTAATCAATTTATCCCAGAGCACAACTTTACCTGAAGATAATGTTTTTTTCATATCAATAATACGCTGATTTTCACTGCCACGAAATTGAAGAGAAATATTTTTCTTTTCTTCAACAAACGGACCATCTACCAAAACATCAATTAATGATAATATTTCATCGGTATATTTGCAGCGTTTATCACTTGAGTTTAATAACTTTTCTTCCAGTACAAACCCCGTAAAACACCATATAGTCTTTTTAGGATATTCTGTCTTTACCCTTTTTAAAAACGGTAACAGTGCTTCCTGATTTTGAGGCTCAAACGGTTCTCCCCCAAGCAGAGTTAATCCGTCAATATAAGAGGGTTTTAAAGACTTTAAAATTTGATCTTCAATCTCTTTGGTAAAAGGCTCTCCATAATTAAAGTCCCAAGTTTGCGGCTGAAAACAACCTTTGCATCTATTAGTACAGCCTGATACAAAAAGAGTTGTTCTCACACCCTCGCCATTTGCAATATCACAGTATTTAATATTACAGTAATTCATTACAAATGAAGCACTCTTTCTTTGATTTCCTGGGTTCTGCCCTGGTTCCAGTACTGGGTTCCGATATACCCGCAGGTACGGCGAGCAACATTCATCTTGTCCTGATCTCGATTATGACAATTAGGACACTCCCAAACAAGCTTGCCATCATCTTCGACTATTGAAATTTCGCCGTCATATCCGCAAACCTGGCAATAATCTGACTTTGTATTTAATTCGGCATACATAATATTATCATAAAT
>DEKP01000038.1 GCA_002353935.1 Ruminococcaceae bacterium UBA2719
ATTTCCACATCTAAAGGCACCAACAAAAGTTCAGGGCGGTCTTTTGACCGCCCTGAGAGATTTATATGGTTATAAAATCGCAGATAAATATTATTTTTCTTTTTTCTTTCTCTTTTTCCACATAACCCACAAAGGTCCTGCAATACACAGAGATGAATAGCAACCTGATATAACGCCTATCATCATCGGTAAAGCAAAGCTTTGAACAGAATTGAGCGAGAAGATAACTGCAACTACATATACCGTAGCTATAGCTGCTAAGGTTGTGATGGATGTTGCAATTGTACGTGTCATTACAGCAGTCGCAGAGTGATTAAACACATCTACTATATCTGCCTTTGGTCCCATAACTTTGCGTTCCTCACGAACACGGTCATAAACAACGATTGTATCGTTAAGCGAGTATCCTAAGATCATAAGAACAACCGCAATAAAGTTAGAATCTATAGGCATACGGAATATTACATACAGGAAATAGATCATGGCAACATCATGGAAAAGCGCAACAAGCGCCATAACACCGGCTGAAAGTCCGCCTATTCTTTTAAATCTGATCGTTACATAAAGCACCATTAACACAGAAGCAATCGCTACCGCAACCAAGCATTTGAGCAGGAATTTAACACCCATCGTAGCTTCTACTGAAGTTGTCTCTTTATATTCAAATTTATTATCCGGGAATTTTTCTTCCAAGGATTTGGTAATATTATCCTGAACATCTGTGGTAATAGCGGTCTCACCTGAGAATTGGATACTTATCGCATAAGCATCAGCATCTTTAGTATTATTCATAATATCCTGAGTTATAGTAAAAGTAACTGTATTTTCGGGAGTTGCTGTTTGAATAGCATCTTTCAATGCAGCTTCATCAATCTCTCCTACAAATCCATAAGAAATGATAGAACCGCCTTTAAACTGAATATCTAAGGTCGTACCGAAAATAAAATTGCATATAATACCTATTATTATAATTGCAAGTGAAATGCCAAAGAAAATTTTACTGTGTCCTATAAAGTTTCTGTCTTTTTTCATTCTTTCGCACCTCCAAACAACCATTTTTTACGCAAGCATTTAACACCTGCTATACTCTTGAGCATAATTCTGGAGAAGAATACACCCATTATAAAGTTGGAGATAACGCCCATTAACAACGTATAGCCGAAAGCGTAAATTGTACCTGTTGTTGACTGACCGAATATCCATGAAAGAATATTTGTAGGACCAAATACAAGTAACAAAATGATAGATACTATAACGACTGTCATATTACCGTCTATAATAGCTGTCAAAGAGTTTTTAGTTCCTCTTTCAATAGCGGAATCAAGTGTTTTTCCTGCTTTGAACTCTTCTTTGATACGCTCTGCTGTAATGATATTAGCATCAACACCCATACCAACCGACAAGATCATACCGGCAATACCGGGCAGGGTCATCGTAAATGAATTGAAAACATTAAAATATCTTGTAACAGAAGCTATTGTGATTGCAAGCTGACCTATCAAAGCTATAACAGCAATAAATCCCGGCAATCTGTAGCGGATAATCATAAACAAAGCGATTAAAATTATAGCTATAACAGCAGCATATCCCATAGCTGTTAAGGAATTTGACCCCAAAGTCGGGCTCACTGCACTGTATGATGCAGTTTCAAGCGCAAACGGAAGTGCACCGCCTTGGATTTGATTTGCAAGTTTTGTTGCTTCTTCCGCAGTAAAGTTACCGGTAATTTGAGCGTTACCGCCGGATATAACAGATTGTACCGTAGGCGAAGAAAGCATAATATCATCCATATAAATGGAGACATTCTGATTTAAATACTCCTGAGTTATTTGCTCAAAAGTTTTTGCACCTTCGTCATTGAGTTCAAGTAAAACAAGATACTCACCGGCAGAGCCACTCTCGGTATTTACTCCGGCTTTTGCAGTTTCAACAGCTGAACCATCCATCAAAACTTTACCTTCTGAGTTTTGGAATGTCAGTTTTGCTGTTGCAGAAAGTTCGCTTATAGCTTCAACCGGATCAAAATTAGTTTCGTCTTCCTTCCAAGGAAAACGAACAATGATACGATCGCTGCCATAGTCAGCGTACAGCTCATAGTCAGTAATACCATTAGAAACCATACGGGTTTCAATGATAGATTTAGCAGAATCTAACTGCTCATCCGTAGCGTCAATATCTTCTGCAGGCTTAAAGGTAGCCTCCACACCGCCGCGAATGTCTATTCCCCATCGTATATCGCTGATGCCTTTTATTACGGTTTTCTGAATATCGCCGTCATAGTACTTAACGCCGAACACAGTCGTCGCCGCAAAGGCAAGAATTAAAATAGCGACAATGAAGAATACAGGCTTTGGAATTCTTTTCATGCCTTGGACCTCCATTATTTTTATGTCATCAAAAGCACAAATTACAATCAAATTGCACACTTTTGATAATAACAACGTTCATTATACTTTTATTTTACTAAAAAGTCAACAAATCAACGAACTTTTTAAAAAAATAATTTTATTT
>DEKP01000028.1 GCA_002353935.1 Ruminococcaceae bacterium UBA2719
TTATATCTTTATTTTTATTATCTGATAAATCCCTTATAACACGCTTATCAAGAGTTCCTAAATCAAGCGCCGGCTTTAAATCGATAATAACCGAATATCTGCCTTTAGACATATTTCTCATATGTGCGCTTGCAGAAAGGATAATAGGACCTGATACTCCGAAATGTGTAAAAAGCATTTCACCAAAATCGGAATATACTTCTTTTTTTAAATTATTATCTACAACTGAAATTTTAATATTTTTTAGCGAAAGTCCTTTTAATTGTGCACAAAACTCATCGCAGCTTTCAAGTGGTACCAAAGAGGGTAGTATCGGTGAAATAGTATGTCCGCATTTTTTTGCAAGCGTATATCCGTCGCCGTTAGAGCCTGTCGCGCTGTAACTCATTCCTCCGCAAGCAAGTATAACTTTTTTCACTTCAATAGTTTGTCCGTTATTAAGTTTTACTCCTACTACAGCTTTATTATCAAGAATTATATCTATTATAGGGTTATAAACAATTTCAACATTTTTATCAATAAGATTTTCATACATAGCATTAGCTATATCTGTAGCCTTGTCGGATTTAGGAAAAACCCTGTTTCCCCTTTCAACCTTTGTTGCAACACCCAGATTTTCAAAAAAGGATATTGTATCGTAACATGAAAAATTATTTATAGCACTAAATAAAAATTTTTGATTAGATGTAACATTATTTATAAATTCATCATTATCACAAAAATTAGTTAAATTACATCTGCCTTTTCCGGTAATAGCTATTTTTCTTCCAACTCGTTTGTTTTTTTCACACAAAAGAACCTTTTGGTTGTTTTCTGACGCAAAGGATGCCGCCATCATTCCGGCTGCTCCTCCGCCAACAACAATTATATCATATTTTTTCATAATTAATTCCGTTTTCATTTTCTGCCGCATATATGTTTTGTTCCTGCCAAACCTGTTCCAAATCAGAAAACGTTTTAATAATATTATCCTTACGCTCAATAACAATAGCGACAATCAAAGCATTTATCAAACTTAAAGGCGCTACCAAAGTATCAACTACCGAAGCGATATCAGAGCGCGCTATAAGTACAGAATCTGACATCGAAACAAGCGGAGATACCATACTGTCGGTTATAGCTATAACATGAGTTCCTCTATCATGAGCAAAATTCATAGCGTCAACCGCCATTGTTGAATATCTGGGAAAACTTATGCCTATCATTACATCTTTATCAGATATTCTGAACAGTTTTTCATAGCTTGTTGTCTTAGATGTTGTATTAATCATGTGAACATTGCCAAATATAAGATCAAGATAGTATCCAAAAAAGTTTGATATATAAGAAGCTGACTTAACTCCAAAAATATATATTTTCTCAGCTTCTATAATAGCATCCACAGCTCTTTTAAAATCTGTTCTGGAAACTTCTTCTATAGTTCTCTTTATTTTATCGATATCTTGATTCAAAACAGCTTCCACAACATCATTATTAGAAATTCTTCCGGTAGTTACTTCAATACGCTGAATAGATGTCAGTTTGTCTCTTATCATTTCCTGCATAGCTTTTTGCAAAAACGGGTATCCGTCATACCCTAACTGAGTTGCAAAACGAACCACAGTACTCTCCGAAACGCCAACGATTTCCCCTAAACCGGCAGCAGTCATAAAAGCTGCCTTATCATAATGCTCTTCAATAAAGCCGGCAATTCTGCGTTGACTTTTAGAAAGTTTATTACGGTGCATATCAATTCTAACCAGTAAATTTGAAATCATCATTATACCTCACAAAACAGATATAATTCATTTTATCATATCATCTTGCAAAATTCAATAAATTTTCTACTATAATCTAGTTGAATATGAAGTTTGTAGATCCTAAGGTTGCAAAATATGACATTATTCATCATCGTTTTCTTTTTCTTTGGGAAGTAGGTCGTAAACTTCACAAACCTTATCTCTTTGCCACAGCATAGGTGTAACTCTTAGTGAATATCCGTAACCGTTATCGCAAACCCAATCAAAAGGCTTAGCCTGCGGCAATCCATACACAGATAATAGCGTCATAATAACTCCGCCATGAGTTATTATAACGCTGTCTGTAGTGCCGGTTTTTATAAGTCCGTTTACAATGTTTTCAAACACAAGACATATTCTTCGGGTGAAATCATCATTACTCTCCCCTCTTGGAGGTTTTACGCTGCTGTCGCCTGCTAACCATTTCGCAAACTTTTCATCATTCTTTAATTCTTCGGCACTGTGATTTTCCCACTCTCCGAAATTGCACTCTGATAAATGATCAATTATAACAGGCTCTAAATTCGGATATAATATTTTGCAGGTCTGTGTGCATCGCTTGAGAGGGCTAGAAAATATTACTTTGGCATAAGGATATTTGCAGTTATGATCTAACAATTTAAGTTTTCTTTTTCCGTTATCAGAAAGTTCTACATTGGTCGTTCCTATATACTTACCTGATAAAGTTTCTTCGATATCTCCATGTCTTATAAAATGAATATAATATGATTTCATATTTTCCTCCGGGACTTTACAAATCGTAATAATTATATTATACTATCTGTATATTTTTTTGTGGGAGATGGTATATTGAACAAAGATTTTTCAAGAATAATCACCCTATTGCGTAAAGAAAAAAAATTAAGTCAAAAGCAGGTAGCGGCAGATTTGAATGTTTCCCAAGCGCTATTGTCTCATTACGAAAAAGGTATAAGAGAATGTTCGCTGGATTTTCTTATAAATATTGCTAACTATTATAACGTATCATGCGATTATCTGCTCGGACGAACACCTCAAAGAAACTCTAGTTTGAACAATATTAGTGATGAGACAACATCTCACAAAAAAATTGCAGTTGCTCAAATAAACAAAAGAGTAATAAGCAATACGTTATCAGCAATTTATGAATATTTGATTAAAATCGGAAACAGAAAGCTATCAACAAATATATCGAAATATTTAATGCTTGCAACATATAAAATGTTCAGAAACGTATATTCCGCAAACAAGAATAACCCTAGGGAAATTTACGCTATTCCAGAGGAAACTTATAACGGCTACACAAATGCTGCTATGCAAAAAATTGCTACAGATATTGAATTACTAACAAATAGTAATTGCAACGATTTCATTACAGCTTGCAACGAAATTGAAATTTCGGCTGATAAAATAGCAGATGAATATCCTCAGCTTGCAAGCTCTGTGTTTAATGTTATTCAATACGCAGAAAACAGTTTAAAAAATCTAAAAAAATGATTTTATCATTAATATAATATAAAAATCATTATCAAATATATCTTTTATAAAAAACTACCCGAAACTTGTTTTCGGGTAGTTAAATTTTACTGCGCACTGTTAACAGGTTGTTTTCCCAAGCTTACTTTTATAGTTATTTCACTTTCTGTTTCAACCTTATCGCCTGCTTTATGATCTAAATAATCAATAACCTTACCCTCTGCATAAGAATCACTGTACTCAGTTTCTTGTAAAACTACAAAGCCAAGATCGGTAAGTTTCTCTGCAACAGCAGAAACAGATTTGTTTGTTATCTCGGGCAGTTGTGTAAGTTCAGGACCCTTACTTAAAACTACATATATAACAGAATTATCACTTTTGATTGGATCTCCTGCCTTAGGCTCCTGCGAGATAATAGTATCTTTTGGGACAGTATCACTATACTCACTGTCAGCAGAAAGTTTTAAAGTAATGGAAGAATCAGCTTCTGCTAATTTAACCGCCTCATCATATGTTTTGCCGACATAATCGGGAGTCACGGGACCCGTCCAGTCTTCGGTAGCAGACTGAATAGTAGGCGATATTGTTTCGCCGCCTGTAAAAACGCCCAACAAGGGATTTATTGACAGCCAGTATAAACCTATTGCCGAAAATATTAATAAAGCAAAAATCGTTACTACTATACCTACAGCAGTAGGATTGACCTTAGACTTTTTATACCCATCTTTTTTTATAGGAGTCATACTTGCCGTACGAGAAATTTCGTCTTGTATCGCTTGTACAGTAGAAGCGACGGAGAGCTGAGATCTCAATTCATCAAAATCAACAATACGGTTTTCTCTTTTTATCTGCAACCCGTTTGCCAAAGCCGATACGACATGCGGCGGCAATCTCTTTACGGTATTAGTACTTATGAGCAATCTTGCGTCTTTTTCGCGTTCTACAGCGCTAGCAGGCAATTTTCCGGTTAAAGCATAAAACAACGTAGCTGTAAACCCATAAATATCAGTAGTAGTATCAAGTGAATAATCTGTTTTATATTGCTCCGGTGCCGCACATCCGCTAAAAAGCTGAGATTTTAATACTGTTCCGCGTTTACGCTCGTTTTCTGAAGAAAATCCGTTCAATTTTAGCTTTCCTTCGGTAGTTATAAACAAATTATTAGGTGAAACAGCATAATGCCCTATACCTTTCCTGTGTAGAGCTTCCAATAGAGAAATAATAGGCATAAACAGCGGTCTTGCTTCATCCCAATCGATTTGACCTCCGTTGTGTTCTAAATATTCTGAAAACGGTATCAAATCATCATTTTCTTCTATAACATAAGCTGTATTATTCTCGGTAAAACTATCTAAAATGCCAATCATAGCAGGCATATCTGATAAAGTAGATAAAATATTGTAATACTCCTGAAAACCAGATAAAGCCTCGGTATATTTCATTCGATCCTCAGGTGTAACAAAAAGCATTTTTTCGTCATTCTGCCTATCGAATAAACCCATAGGCAAAAATTCTCTTATAATAATAACTCGCCCGGTAGTATTATCATATCCGAGATAACGAGTACTTTCTCCGTTAGTCTCTATATTTTTAGCAACAACATATTTTCCGTTCAAAATCGTACCATAAGGCAAAAACGGAGCGGTCTGTTTTTTAGAATTATCAAATCCGCAAACTTCACATATGCTGTCTGATTTTAAAATTTCATTCAAGCAACCCATACATAAAGGCATAGCTCTCCCCCTAACAGATTACCAATAGTTACAAACGTAAATTTTCTATATTATATCACAACCCATAAAAGCAATTCAAGATATATATTTAAAAATTGCAGTTACATTTTTGTAAAAGATAAGATCAAATATAATTTTGTGATTTACTATAAAAGAAACAAACCCCGAAAAACTCAGCGTTAATCGGGATTTGTTAGTTTTTGGTGGAGACGGACGGGATCGAACCGTTGACCTCCTGAATGCCATTCAGGCGCTCTCCCAGCTGAGCTACGCCCCCTAAACACCTTAATATTAACATAGATAGACTTATAATTCAATAATATAATTAAATTTATTTAATTTTATCCATATTCTCTGAAGAATAAATGAACAAAAAATAAAGAATAATATAACCTTATTTAATTTGCCAATCTTTAATATCTTTTACTTCCTTATACATTCTGACATAACTATCGTGACGCGATTTAGGAATTTCTTTATTTTTAACAGCTTCTAAAACAGCACAACCCTTTTCACAAATATGCATGCAAGAATTAAATCTGCATTTATTTATATAATCAGAAAACTCAGAAAAAGCATATTGCAAATCGTTCTTTTTTATAATTTCGTATCTTTCTAAATCCATAGAAGAAAAACCAGGCGTATCTGCAACATATCCTCCGTATTTAGAAAAAAGTTCAACGGTTCTTGTTGTATGCTTACCTCTGCCGAGTTTTTGACTGGTTTCTCCTGTAAGAAGAGAAAGTTCAGGAAAGAGAGAATTTAATAAAGTCGATTTTCCGACTCCGGAGTTGCCGCAAAAAGCTGTTATTTTGTCTTTTAACAAGCTTCTTATATCATCTATTCCACGCAAATCAACTGATGAAAATCCAATTGCTTCTATGCCTACTTTTCTATAAATTTCAAGATATTGTTCGGCTGAAGATAAATCGCTTTTTGAAAAAACAACAATAGGATTTATCTCCTTAATCGTTGCCGCTGCAATCATTTTATCAATAAGATATAAATTTACATTTGGATCTACAACAGAACTTACTATAACAAGATTATCAACATTTGCCAGAGCAGGACGAACTATTGAATTTTTTCTTTTTAGAACCCTATCAATTGAAGAATAGCCAGCTTGATTTATAGTTATTTCAACATTATCTCCGACAATCGGAGTTATATTGTTCTTTCGAAAAATCCCTCTTGCCTTGCATTCATATAGCTTATTATCAACTTCAACATAATAGAATCCGCCGATAATTTTTGTTAATATTCCAAGCGCCTTGCCTTCTGTTTTACTCATTAGTAATCTCTTGTTGTGAAGGAGTTGGTGATGATTCAACGGCAGAAGTTGAATTAGAGGTTGTCTCTGTCTGTGAGTGAGTATAATTATACGAATTAACCGTGGTTATATATTCGCTGTTATAATCGACAGAATATTCTCTGTATTTTTGATCATTTAACAATACTACGACATTAGCGTTATCTTTAAGCTTAAGTTTTACTGTATAAGTAGAATTATATGCAGGTATTACTTTTTTAGAATAAGCATCGTCTATTACTCCGTCTACCAAAACAGTTAAATTGAGCTCTTCCTGAATATTAGATGGCAAATCTACATAAAGAGTTATACTCTTTTCTTTATTTTCTCCTTTTGCACAAGTAAAAATTATATTATAGTCAGATTTTATCTTGCTGCCTTCCAGAGGATTTTGTCTTAAAACTTCATCCTTATCAGCATCGGATTTGTCATCATATTCTATAGAATAATTTGTAAATCCTGCCTCATCAAGCTTTGCTTTCGCGTCACTTGCCGACAAGCCTTTAATGTCCGGCATTTCTATTTTCTCTTTTGCTGCACCTTTTGAAACAAAGACATACACTGTAGATCCGATTTTTACCGATGTACCAACCGGAGGAAACACAGAATCTATTTTCATAGTCTCTTTCTCAGATTGAACATATAAAACTTTAGGTACCAAATTAGCTGCTTCTATCTTCTTTTCTATCTCTTCGGTTTTTGTTGAAGTATTAAAATAAGGAACTACAACATCTGTATCAGCAGAATTTACAATAAGTTTAATTGTAGAGCCCTCTTTGATTTTTTTGGAGCCAGCCTCGGGTACTTGATCAATTATAGTATCAGGTTGAAATTCATCAGAAAATCTGCTTTCATACTCAAATAAAAATTTACCTGTGTTGCTTTCGTTAGCTTTGGATATTGACATTCCCACAAAATTCGGTACATCCACTTCTTTTGGTTGAGATGAACGGTAGCCTTTAAATAAGGCTAATGCTCCAAATACAACCAGCGCTATTACTGCCGATATGATTATGCCTTTTATCGCAGCGAGCACAGGACTTTTTACCGGCGCTTCATCATAATATTCATCGTTGTAATTATTGATTCCCTCATCATTTTTTGAGTCTTTATGTTTTTTTATAGAATCTGAGTATTTGTGGTTATCTGTAAAATACTTATATTCAAATTTAATGCTAGGATTCAATCTAAAACGCTCTATATCAGAAAGCATTTCCACTGCTGAATGGTATCTGCTGTCCGGTATCTTTTGCATAGCCTTAATAGTTATTTCTTCAAGGCCCTCAGGAATTTCAGGATTTATTTCACGAGGACGCTTGGGAGTAGTTTGCAACTGCATCAAAGCCACGGAAACTGCAGAATCAGCATCAAACGGAAGTCTTCCGGTAAGCATTTCATACATCATTACACCAACAGAATAAATATCAGTTTTTCCGTCAGTTTTTTCACCTCTGGCCTGCTCCGGAGCAATATAATGGACAGAACCTATCGCCTGTTCTGTCATAGTTCTGGTTCTGTTAGAAGAAAATCTTGCTATTCCGAAGTCTGTAACTTTGATAGTTCCATCCTGTAAAAGCATTATATTTTGAGGCTTTATATCTCTGTGAACAATTCCGTTCTCATGCGCGTGCTGCAACGCTTTCAATATCTGTGTTGTCAGATGCACTGTCTCTTTCCAATCGAGCACTTTTTGCATATCAATATACTCTTTTAAGGTTATTCCATCGATATATTCCATTACAATGTATTGAATCATATCGCCGAAGCTAACGTCATAAACTCTGACAATATTGGGATGGTTCAAAACCGCTATGGCTTTAGATTCATTTTTAAATCTGCGAATAAAATCTTCGTTGTCTAAAAATTCATCCTTAAGTATTTTTATTGCTACCTCGTGATCGTCAATTGTATCATAGCAATGATAAACATTTGCCATGCCGCCAACGCCTATGAGTTCGCGAATTTCATATCTTCCGTCTAATTTTTTGCCAGTATATTTATCCAAATATAGTCACTCCTTAATATATAACAGTAACTGAAATGTTGTCAGATCCGCCTTGTTTTTTCGCGAGCTCAACTAAAGTATCTATCAGTAAAACACCGCGATTTTCGTGAACAGTTTTAACCATATCCGCTTTAGATACATTATTTGAGAGTCCGTCAGAACAAATAAGTATAACATCTCCATAAGAAAAATCAGCTTCTATATAATCAATATGAACATTGTGATTAATGCCCATTGCACGCGTTATGAAATTTTTATTTGGATGATTTTGCGCCTGATCAGGTGTTAGCTCTCCACGTTTGACCATTTCCTGTACAATTGAATGATCTTCGGTCAACTGAAGTATTTTTCCTCCGCGAATTGAATAAGTTCGGCTGTCTCCTACATGTATAACGAAAACAGAGGAATTTCTTATAAATACCAACTCACAGGTTGTTCCCATTCCTGTTAGTTCAAAATCATTAGATGCCGTTTTAAAGATCAATCTATTAGCCTCTTCTACAGTATTTATAAGAAGCTGTGATAACTGATCTTTATCCATACTGTCTTTATAATTCTTATTTATACTTTCGCTAATATACTCCACGGCAATACTCGAAGCAACTTTGCCTCCGTTTGCTCCTCCCATTCCGTCGCATATTACTGCCCATACACAGTCAGAAGATATAACAGAGAAGGCGCTGCTGTCTTGATTTTCTTTTCTTACAAGTCCTATATCGGTTCTTGAAAATACCTCCAAGTTACGTCTCTCCTTTCTGAAAACTTTAATTAACAATTCATACTACGCTTTAGTTGTCCGCAGGAAGCATTAATATCGCTACCTAGGGTACGGCGTATTGTAGAATTAACTCCATGTTTTGATAATATATTTAAAAAAGCTTCAAGGCTTTTGTTTTTGCTTTTTTGATAAGATGAACCGGTTACAGTGTTAACCGGAATAAGATTTACATGGCACAAAATATTACTCAGTAATTTTGCTAAATTTTCTGCATCAGCCTCTGTATCGTTTACGCCATGGATCATAGCATATTCAAAAGTAATTCTTCTATTGGTTTTCTGCGTATAATACCGGCAAGCTTTAATCAGTTTATCTAAGTTATATTTTCGATTAATCGGCATTATTTCAGATCTTTTTTTATCATTTACAGCATGCAAAGAAACAGAAAGATTGCACTGTGTTTTTAAATCCGCAAAGTCATATATTTTAGGAACTATTCCGCAAGTTGAAATAGTAATATGACGCATACCTATATTCAAAGAATTTTCACTTGATACAAGCTGCAAAAATTTTATCACATTTTCATAATTATCGAACGGCTCGCCCATTCCCATCAAAACAACGTTTGATATTCTCTTATTTAAATCCATTTGTGCAGACTGTATCTGAGCAATCATTTCAGAAGCGGTTAAATTGCGCGAAAAGCCGCTTTTTCCTGTCGCGCAAAAATCGCATCCCATTTTGCACCCTACCTGAGTAGAAATACAAATTGTAGAACCGTGATGATATTCCATAACGACTGATTCAACGTATTCACCATCATACATTTTGAACAGATATTTTACGGTAGCATCTAATTTTGATACAAGCTTTCGCTCAATTTTTGCGCACGCTAAATATGTATTAGATTTCAAAAACTCTTTTAGTGTTTTCGGAATATTTTTCATATCATCAAAGCTTACAACGCCCGCGTTTAGCCATGTCAAAACTTGCTTTGCACGATATTTTTCAAATCCGTTTAAAGTTAATAAATCTGTAATTTCATTCAAATCAAGCGATTTTATATCAACCATAAAAGCCTACTCTCTTAAATTTTGCAACAAAAAAACCGTCAGTATTATATCTAAATGGCAGTATTGTAAAAACATTTTCTTCTTCATATATAAATCGCTCCATACCTTTGGGCAAAACAATAGGTTCAGGGGCAAAATCCTTATGCTCGTCTAAAAATCTTTTAACAATATTGTTGTTTTCTTTTTTATTCAATGTACATGTAGAATATACAATCACACTACCGATAGATACCTTCTGAGCATTTTCACACAATATACTGTATTGCAACTTTGTCAATATGTCAATATTTGTGTCTTTTTTGTAACGAATTTCAGGTTTTCGACGTATTATACCAAGTCCCGAGCAAGGAACATCGCATAACAATTTATTACATTCAGGCAAATTTTCCAATTTATCTGACGCATCTCTTATTTTCGCACAAATACAGGTGATTCCAAGACGCCTAGCCATATCATTTATCAATTTGATCTTATGATCAAAAATATCATAAGAGTATATTTCACCTATATTATTCATCTTAATCGCACAGTACAAACTCTTTCCTCCGGGTGCTGCGCAAACATCACACACACAATCTTCAGACTGTGCGTTCAAAATCTCACAACACACCTGCGAGGCACAATCCTGAATATAAAAATCTCCGTGCTTATATTGAGGTATTTTCTCAATTGAGCCTGTATTTTCAATATTCAAAGCATTATCTAAAAACGGGATTTCTGTAACTTTTATTTCATAACTTTTTAAATCGTTTATTAATTTTTCTTTGCTGGTTTTCAGCGTATTTACCCTTATAGTAAGAGGAGGTCTGCCAAAAAGAGATTTTAAAATTTCTATCGTATTATCCTTGCCGTAGTCATTTATCCATATAGATACAATTTCTTTAGGACAAGAATATCGTACGCTCAAATATTCTAAAAAATTGTCATTTTTATTAGGTAACGAATATTTTTTATCATTTCTTACTACATTTCTAAGTATAGCGTTGATAAAACCACTGCTTTTAAAAGCACCCACTTTTTTTGAAAGTTTTACGCTTTCATCAACAGCCGCATTATCAGGAATCTTGTCCATAAACAAAAGCTGATATAAACCTATAAGTAGTATTAAATAAGTTTTATCATCCAAGGTTTCTGTTTTTCTTGAAGAATATTGACTTAGTATATGTTCAAGCAATAATTTTTGTTCCAACACGCCATAAACAATTGAAGATAAAAACGAAGTATCTCGGCTATTCAGTTCATTTGCATGCACTGAAGAATTTATTGCAAGAGATGAATAAGCGCCCTCATATAGTACCTTGTACAAAACTTTATAAGCAATTTTGCGTACATTAACATTATTATTCATAGTAAGCCTCTTTATCTGCGGCGCGAAGCTATCAAGATAATTCTTAATAATTGCAGTACTGCGGTCAGTGCAGCAGCAACATATGTCATAGCTGCAGCTACAAGCACACTTTTTGCTCCGGGATATTCATCCTCTGTCAATATTGAACATTCTTTTATTGTTTTCAATGCTCGAGACGATGCATTAAATTCAACCGGCAAAGTAATTACCGTAAATAATACAGCCGATGCAAATAAAATAATTCCAATAGTAATAACAAAATTATATCTATAAGGCAAAATCAAACCTATAATAATCAAAATCCAGCTAACTCTAGATCCAATATTAGCTATCGGTACAATTATGCTCCTAAGTTTGTTTGGAAAATAATTTTCAGCATGCTGAACTGCGTGACCTGCTTCATGGCAGGCAACTCCCACAGCGGCAACCGAAGTTTTAGAATAAACGCTGTCAGAAAGTCTAATAACATTTGCCCGTGGATCAAAATGATCCGTCATATTTCCGCTTACACGCTCAATTGTTACATTTGTAATACCGTGAGCCGAAAGTACTCTTCTTGCAGCTTCTGCTCCTGTAATGTGTCTAATGTTTTCTACTTTTGAATATTTTGAAAAAGCAGATCTAACCCTAACACTGCAAACAAGCGATATTATAAGGCAAGGTATCATTATTATAATGTAAGACCAATCGTAATAATAAATTCCCATATTACTCCTCGAAGATATAACCTTTTTTAATATTTTGTCCCATAAGAAAGGCAGATGAATCCATGCGCTTCTTTCCTTCAAGCTGAAGTTGTGTAATCTCAACCGATTTATCTGCACAAGCAATTACAAAAGGAGATAAAGAAAGCACTTCTCCAGGACTACCTGATAAGCAGGAAGGTTTGGATGAATATATTTTTAGCATTTTACCCTTATAATATGTGTATGCTATCGGCCAAGAATACATCCCTCTTATTAAATTATGAACATCTTCGCTGCTTTTTTTCCAGTCAATCTTTCCCATTGATTTTTTAATCATAGGAGAATATGTCGCCAGTGAATCATCTTGCTTAACAGCTTCAAGCTCGCCTTTTTCCAGTCTCTTCAAAGCATTAACAAGCGTTTTTGCTCCCAAGGCAGACAGCTTTTCAAACATAGATTCAGAAGTATCGAACAAACCAACAGGCATTTTTTCAACCACTAGTATATCGCCTGTATCAATTCCTTCGTCCATTTGCATAATAGTTACACCTGTTTCTTTTTCTCCGTTTATAACCGACCACTGAATCGGTGCAGATCCGCGATATTTAGGAAGCAAAGACGCGTGTACATTGATACACCCTAATTTTGGAAAGCCAAGAATATTTTTAGGCAAAATCTTGCCATAAGCTACAACAACAATAACATCTGGCTCAAGGCTTTTTATAAGTTCATAAGAATCTTGTGTTTTCAAAGTTTTTGGCTGATACACATCAAGCCCGTGCTTCAAAGCACAAACTTTTACATCAGGCTCAGCCATCTCCTGCTTTCGTCCGCGCGGTTTATCAGGCTGAGTAAAAACTCCTACTATATCAAAATTTGAATTTATCAGATTTTCCAAACACGGTACGGCAAAATCCGGCGTACCCATAAATAATACTCTCATATCATTCTTCTCTTCTTTGTTGAAGTTCTTCAGGCCTTAACATTCTTAAAACTTTTGACTTAAAAACTACTCCGTCCATGTGATCGAATTCATGACACATAGCCTGAGCAAAAAGATCTTCTCCTTCAACAATATGTTTTTTACCAAAGCGGTCAAAATATTCGGTCTTAACATAAACAGGTCGCTCAACGATACCGTATTGATCAGGAAAAGACAAACATCCCTCAACTACCTGATGAGTCCCTTTTTTTTCAATAATTTTAGGATTAATAAATTCTATCAACCCTTCTCCTACATCTATAACGGCAATCCTGCGCAAAACGCCAACCTGAACGCCTGCAAGCCCAACTCCCCCGGATTCATACAGCGTTTCTTGCATATCATCTAAAAGAGTGTGAAGTCGCTGATCAAATTTTTGTACTTCTCTGCTTTTTTTCAACAAAACAGGATCTCCGTCCTTGACAATATTTCTAAGTGCCACATAAACACCCCCGTCTAAATATTAATTGGATTCATATCAGCAAAAGTTGATACATCTTTATATTCTTTTATATTAGCAAAATCAATGAGTACACGGCTTAGCATTTCTCTAAAGCACAGATCATTTCTGCATTTTATAATCAGCTTATATGTATATTTGTTATTAACCTTAAACACCTTAGATGGCGCAGGTCCTAAAATTCTAATAGGAATATATGGGTAGTCTTTTTTTATACTATCGGTTAAAGCCTTTAAAAACTCAAACGAGGCGTTCTTAGCTTTTAAACCGTTATTACTTAAAAAGCTAATTATACATAAATTTACAAACGGTGGATAAAGCAAAGCTTTTCTTACCTCAATCTCCGATTTATAAAAAGCATCGTAATTTTGTTGTGATGCAAGAGAAATAATAGGATTATCAGGCGTAAAGGTTTGAATAATTGCTCTGCCTTTATTTTCTCCTCTGCCACTTCTGCCTACTACCTGAGTAAGAAGCGAAAAAGTATTTTCATAACTTCTGTAATCATCCATATAAAGCATACCGTCAGCGTTGAGTACTCCTACTAAAGTAACATTAGGAAAATTGAGTCCTTTTGCTACCATTTGTGTACCAATTAATATATCATATTCACCGTTTGCAAATTCAGATAACTTTTTTTCATGCGAAGATTTTGACATAGTGCTGTCTGTATCCATTCTGAGCACTCTGGCATAAGGAAAGATATTAGAGATATCACTTTCTGCTTTTTGAGTGCCGCTGCCCATCAATCTCAAAGACCGGCTTTGGCAACTAGGGCACTGCGGTATATATTCAATAGAATATCCGCAATAATGGCACATAAGTCTGTTATTATCCTTATGGTATGTTAACGTTATAGAACAATTAGGGCAAGTTATAGGCTCTTTGCAATTGTTGCAAGTAACAAATGTATTATGTCCTCTGCGATTTAACAAAATTATAGATTGCTTTTTGTTTTCAAGATTATCTTCAATACTTTCCAATAGCAAATTTGAAAATTCACTGAAATTTCCATTTGCAATTTCAAGATTCATATCTGCAATAAACACATCAGGAAGCCGGGCTTTACCGTAACGGTTGATTAGCACAGATTTGTGATACTTGCCGATATTAGCGTTGTAAAAAGTCTCAATACTAGGTGTAGCCGACGATAAAATCAACAGACACCTATTGTATGAACATCTGAATTTTGCCAAATCACGTGCATGGAACCTTGGGTTGCTTTCCGATTTATAAGTATGCTCTTGCTCCTCGTCCATAATGATAAGCCCTAAATTACTAAAAGGAGCAAAAATCGCCGAGCGTGTTCCTATAGCAATTTTGGCAAGTCCAAGCTTCACTCTTTTATATTCATCTAATCTCTCACCAAGTGAAAGAGCAGAATGAAATATTGCAACTTTATCGGAAAATTTTGATTTAAAAATCGAAATCAGTTGTGGTGTAAGTGCAATTTCAGGCACCATCACAATAACATCTTTTTCATCCGAAACAGCTTTTTCAATCAACTTAAAAAAAACTGAAGTTTTCCCTGAACCTGTTATTCCATACAGCAAAGAAACCTGAGGCTTACTGTCGTTATAAAGACTATAAAGCTCATCATACGCTCTTTTTTGTTCATCGGTCAAAACAAAATTATAGCTATTGCTGACTGCTGTATTGGGAATTCTAAAAATCTCGTCATCAAAATATTCCGCTATTCCCTTTTTTACCAGTGATTCCACTACAGACGAAGTTACTCCTGTGTAATAACAAGCTTCTTTAACGCTCGCGCTGCCGACAGAATAAATAAGATCAAAAACAGATTGCTGTTTCTCAGTTAACTTGATATCGCTTGGCAAGGCATCAAAGCCATCTTTCAGCCTAACCATCTTCATAGTCTTATCGCCTAATTTTCGTAAAGCTGTATCACTTTTTACCAAGATATCATCCGCACAAAGTTTTTCAAGTATAAAGTTATTATCATATCCAAAAGCCGTTAAAATCTTATCTTCTTCAATAGGGTTTGGAGCGACAGATAAAATATACTTTACTATTCTTCTTTCTTCATCAGATAAATCAAATAACCGCTTATTTAAATCATCCCGCACAGAATAAACACTTGAAATTTTATAATTAATTCCTGCGGGAAGCATTGTTTTTATACAGTCATAATAAGTGCAAAAATAATGATTTTTCATAAATTCGCACATTTTTATCATTTCCGCATTCAATACCGGTTTTTTATCTAATATAGTTTTTACGGATTTCAAAGTTGAAACATCTATACCGGCGTCATTTGTATCCAATATTGCAAAAACAACGCCTTGTCTCAATCTGTTACCTTTCCCAAAAGGTACTAATACTCTCGATCCAATACAATCAGCATCAGTGTCTTTGATTAAGTATGAAAATTTTTTATCAAAATGGTAGACGGTATTTTCAACTGCAACCACTGCAATTTTCACAGGCATTAATCGTCGTCTTCTTCTAAAATATTATATTTGTGATTTTTAAAATCTTCTATAGCAAGCAAAACTGGTTTTTCAACTGTTATAACTTTATCCTCTTTAAACTTGTCAGCAATTTCTCTGGCGCGTTTAGCAACTCCGATTACAAGTGCATAGCGGCTTTCTCTTCCTGAAAGCATATCGTCAATAGATGCTCTTTTCATAGTAATTACTCCTTATTTATTGTTATTTTTTATATTATTTATAATTGACAAAATTTCATTTGCTGCTCTGTCAGCATCATCGTTTAGTATTTTATAGTTAAATTTATTTGCAAATTCCATTTCTTCTTTTGCCCTATCCAAGCGCGCTTTTATCTCTTCATCGCTTTCTGTACCGCGTCCCTTTAAGCGCTTTTCAAGTATTTCCCAAGACGGCGGCAAAATAAAAATCGTTATACATTCGGGATACTTGTCTTTTATTTGCAAAAAACCGTTTATCTCAATTTCCAGCACAACATCCAAGCCTTTTTCCAGCATATCATAAACAGGTTTTTTAGGGGTACCGTAATTGTTATTACAATAAGTAGCATATTCAAGCAAGCCCTCATTTTCTTTTAATTTTTCAAATTCAGACTCAGATATAAAATAATATTCTCTGCCGTTTTGTTCTCCGCATCTTGGTTTGCGTGTTGTGGCAGAAACCGACAGCCTCATGTTTTTGTCAGCTTCCAAAACTTTTTTTAACACAGTTCCCTTACCCACGCCGGAAGCTCCTGCATAAACAATCAAAAGTCCTTTACTTTTACTCATCTTTTGCCTCCTCTATACGAGCAGTTATTGTCTCCGGAGTCAGTGATGACAAAACAACATACTCACTGTCGGTTATAATAACCGCCTTGCATTTTCTGCCAAAGGTCGCGTCAACCAACGTTGATGCAGATTTACTTATCTGAGCAATACGTTTTATCGGCGCAGAATCGGGACTGACCACAGTAACAATTTTATCAATATTTACAACGTTTCCAAAACCAATATTAACAAATTTCACGTTAAGTCTCCTCTATTCAATATTTTGAACTTGTTCGCGAATTTTCTCAATTTCAGACTTAATATCTACTACCTTGTGCGCAAGTAAAGAATCAGAAACCTTTGAACCTATTGTATTTGCTTCGCGATTCATTTCCTGTATAATAAAATCAAGTTTTCTGCCAATAGGCTGATCGGATTCAAAGAAAGCTTTCATCTGGTCAATATGACTTCTAAGCCTGACCGTTTCTTCATCTACCGCAACTTTGTCGGCAAATATAGCGACTTCGGTTAAAATTCTTTGCTCGTCAACATCTGCACCGTTTAATAATTCGTTGATTTTTGCTGTCAATCGTTCTTTGTACTGATTTACTGTTTTAGGTGAGTATTCTTCAATCTCAGAAACAATATTTAAAATATAATCCGCGCGCGAAAGCACGTCAATCTTTAATTTCTCGCCTTCTGCTTTACGCATAGATAAAAATTGATCAAGAGCTAAATCAAGTGATGATTTTATATTTTCAAACATTTCTTCTTCGTTAATATTCGCACGCTTGATTTGAAAAACATCCGGAAATTTTGATAAGTGTGAAGCTTTTACATCATTTTTAACGCCGCATTCCTCACTCATAGCCTTCATAGCATTTATATAGCCTAAAACAAGAGGCTTATTAAGTTCAACTTCGACAGATCTGTCATCATTGTCAATGATAGAAACAAAAACGTCTACCTTACCCCTGCTGATTTTTTCGGACAAATGTTTTTTTATTTTATCTTCCAAGAAGTTATAACCACGTGAAATTCTCGTTGAAATCTCTAAATATCTATGATTAACGCTTCTTATTTCAACAATAATATCTTTTAAATTGATTGTGGTTTCAGATCTTCCGAAGCCGGTCATAGACATCACCATAAAACCCTCTCCTCTCCGTTTATAATTTAATTAATTATATCATCATAATTTCTTAAGCACAATGACTTTGTAACAGAATTGTAATATTTGTTTGCATTATTTATATATATGTGATATAGTATTATAGTTAATTTAATACAAAGGAATGATTTTATGTCTGGACATAATAAATGGAGTACTATTAAGCAAAAAAAAGGTAAAAACGATGCTGCCAGAGCAAAAATATTTACAAAAATAGGCCGAGAATTGATGGTTGCCATACGCGAAGGTGGCAGTGCTGATCCTAACGTAAACTCTAAACTAAGAGAATGCATCGCAAAAGCAAAAGCAAACAATGTACCTAACGACAATATTGAAAGAATTATAAAGAAAGCTGCCGGCGGAGAAGGAGAAAATTATGAATCGGTTACTTACGAAGGATACGGACCTTGTGGAGTTGCCGTTTTAGTTGAGGCTCTTACAGATAACCGAAACCGTACTGCAGGAGAAGTCAGACACTATTTTGACAAATTCGGCGGAAACATGGGTACTCAGGGGTGCGTAGGTTTTATGTTCGATAAAAAAGGCGTTATTATTATCGCTCGCGAAGATCTTGAAAAAGACGAAGACCTTGTCATGGAAGATGCACTGGAAGCAGGCGCCACCGACTTTGAAAGCGACGAGGATATCTTCACTATATATACAGAACCTGAAGATTTAAGTGGAATAAGAGACGATTTAGCTTCAAAAGGATATGAATTTGAATCAGCTGAAGTTGAACAGGTTCCAAGCACACTTACTTCTATTGATGACCCTGCTACACAAGAGAAAATGCAAAAAATGCTTGATTTGTTTGAAGAAAACGATGATATTCAAAATGTTTGGCACAATTGGGAGATGCCGTAATACTTATATATAATCAAAAACGCCGCAGTCTTTAAAATTAAGATTGCGGCATTAATATTTTTTATCAATAAAAATTACAAACAATTATCAAAGTAAAAATATAACTATATTCTATCTAAAATAAAATTTACATCTCCAACTTCTTTTATTCCGTAAAACTGTATTTTGTGCATTAATTTTTCAAGCATAAACAATGTGTGTTTTGTTCTTTCATGATAAATAGATACTGCAACGGCTCTTATAAAAAGAGGAACAAAATCAATAGGATCTAAACGTTTTAGTGTGTTAAACCTGTCGCTGTCTACAAAAACTATAGATGTAAGCGGCAAGCGTGCATCTCGACTTAAATCGCCATGTTTTCCAAACGGCGTATCATATACCATAAACGTTGTATCTATCAATCTGACAGCAGGATTATCATAAGCAAATACCATATCTCGCGGCAATTTTTCAAAGAAATCTATTCTTTCGAACGGAGACGAAAAAAGTATACATCTGCCGTCATTTTCTACAGCAGTAGCATTAATCGGAAAGCCGTTAAAATCAAACAAAGCACAATTAAATATAGTTGCAATATATTCATTTTCAAGGATCTCTGCCGAAACCCCCTCGTTTTCTTCCATTAATCTCAAAAGTATATCATATGTAATATTTAGGCTTAGATTTTCCTTACAATCGAAATGAGTCCTATAACGCTCAAGATTTTTTTGTAAAGATTCTGAAGCAGTTTCTATTTCCAAATTTAATTCTGAAAATCTGTATTGTGCCATAAACCTATCCAACTCCTAAATTTGCAATTCACTTAGTTTTTTAGCTTTTATATAAAAATTATATAAAATTATATAAAATTTTTCAATAGTGATTAAGTAAATAATATTTAACTTTCATCAAAAAATAAAGCTTTCCTATCTCGAGGAAAGCTTTTTTGTTAAATCAATCACTGGTATAAGGTAACAAAGCAAGGTGACGAGCACGCTTGATAGCTACTGTAAGCTCACGCTGATGCGCAGCACATGTACCTGTTACACGTCTTGGTAATATTTTAGCGCGTTCTGACATGTAACGGCGAAGTCTTGCGATATCCTTATAGTCAATATTTTCTACTTTGTCAACACAAAAACCGCATACCTTACGGCGTGCACGGCGGTTTGACATAGGTCTGTCTGCCATACGGATACTCCTTTCAATATTTAGTCAACCGTTAAAACGGTAAATCATCATCTGTTGGTATTACTGTAAAATCGTCTGCTGTGCCTGCAGAATAAGACGGTGTTTGCTGAACTTCATCAGGTTGAGTGCTGCGAGAAATTTGCGAATAAGCAGCAGAGTTATCTCTGCGCTCACCGGTAAATGATACGTTATCTGCAACAACCTCAATAACGGTACGGTTTGTTCCGTCTTTTGCCTGATACTGTCTTGACTGAAGCTGACCGTCTACAGCTATAAGAGAACCTTTTGAAAAATTGCGACATACAAACTCTGCGCTACTGCGCCATGCAACAATATCAAAAAAATCTGCTTGGCGTTCTCCGCCTGCTTTAACATAAGAGCGATCAACTGCAATGCGAAACGATGTAACAGAAACTCCCGTATTTGTTGTTTTTAACTCAGGATCAGCAACTAAACGACCCATTAATATAACTCTGTTAAGCATAATAAAAATCCTTTCGTTCGGTTTAACTACTGATTTAGTTAAACGGCAAACGTTTTTCTTATTCGTTAAATATTCAGCAAAACTTTAGATTATTCTTCAGATGCCGCTGTTTCTTCTACAACAGTTTCAGCTACTGACTCTTGAGCAGTTTCTGAATTTTCTTGCTCATCGGCTTTGGCTGCAACTTTAGAAGTAGCCTCAGGCTTTTTGATAATCAGTGAACGCATAATGCCGTCAGTGATTTTATAAATACGATCAAGCTCAGCCGGAAATTCAGCTTCCGATTCAAAGTTTATCAATACATAGTAGCCTTCAGACTCTTTATTGATAAGATAAGCCAGTTTACGCTTACCCCATTCATCAACACTCTGCAAAACAGCATGTTTTTCGATCAAAGCCTTTATCTTCTCGATAATAGCTTGTACGCCTTCCTCACCCTGTTTCATAGAGATAACCATTACAGTCTCGTAGTTAGCTTTCAATGCCATCTTTACACCTCCCTTTGGACTTTTGGCACCACACAAATCTATATGGTGCAAGGAATAAAAAACTATGATACACATACCTATATGCATATCATAGTTATTATAATAAAAATTATTTATATTGTCAAGCGATAAACTTATAAATTATCAGCCAAGCGGATTGGAGTAAAATCCGTTGCCGTTAATCGTCGTAGCTGTTGTTACAATAACAAAGGCGTTTTCATCTACAGATGTAATAAGCGACTTTACTTTATGCACTTGAGACGGTCTTACCGCGCAAAGAAGCACTTGCTTTTCATCCTTGCTGTATGCTCCGCGTGCATCTAACATTGTAACACCCCTGCCTATTCGCTCTAAAATAAGACTTGTAACTTCGTCTGAAGCTGAGGTAATAATAAACAACAGTTTTCCGTTATCATGAGCCATACCATATATAAACGCATCTATAACCTTTGTTTCTACAAAAATTGCGATGACTGCAAAAAGTCCGCTTTCAATACTCCTATATACTATAGACGCAACTATAATTATAACTATATCAATCATCAAAATAACTGTTCCTATAGAAATATACGGATAATGTTTATGAGCAATTCTTCCTATTATATCAGTTCCGCCTGTAGTAGCGCCGCGATAAAATATAACAGCAAGCCCTACTCCGCTTATAAGTCCACCAAAAAGAGACGCTAAAATAGTTTCGCCCTCATAGTGGTAAGGCAAAAAAGCAAGCGCATCTATCATAAAGCTTACCAAAGCTGTCGCGACAATAGTTTTAAACATAAACTTTTTTCCGTTTTCTATTCTGCCCCAAATAAAAAGCGGAATATTTAAAATCAGAACAGTAAGACCAATAGGAAAAGAAAACAGATAATTTAGTATTATTGCTATACCTGTAAGTCCTCCGGGCGCAATATTGTTAGGAGAAATAAAAATATTGACAGAAAGAGCGTAAATTACTGCTCCCAAAAAAATGATTACATAATCTAAAATAACTGTACGAAGTTTTTCGGTTTTCATTCTTACACCTCGTCAGTTATTATTTGTGAAAACAATTCGTTTATCCTGTTTTTATCTCCTTTCAGGTATAGATATCCAAACAACGTCTCCAGACCGGTCGCTATATGATAATCACTTATTGTAGAGTGCTTGGAAACAGAGTTAACCTTTGTATTTCTGCCGCGTTTGAAAATTTCTGATTCTTCTTGCGTTAAAAGAGGCAGAATCTTCTGCATAGACTCTGCCTGAGCCTTGCAATTTACCAAAGAAACTTTGAGTTCATTGAGTTTTTTAACAGGATAGTTCTTTAAGTTAACGATATATCTACGCACTAATAAATCATAAACTCCATCTCCCAAAAAAGCGAGCGACAAAGTGGATATCTCGTTTATAGATATGCTTTTGTTATCAGATTTATTATCAAAATTATTTTCTAAAATCAAATTATAACTCATAATACCTCTACTCTACAAATTCAAATTCGATATCATAGATAGAGACAGTATCCCCCTCTTGAATTCCTGCTTCTCTCAATTTATCAATAACTCCGGATTTATTTAACAAACGCTCAAAATATGCTAATCCTTCATAATCATCAAAATTAACCGAACGTAAAACCCGCAAAAGCCATTTGCCTTCAACAATATAAACGCCGTCACAAATACGAATATTGATATCTCCGCCAATGGATGTTTCATCCATCTCAGGCGCAGGCTCAATTTCATATTTTTTGATAGCCGGTAGAGTTGATAACATTTCAACAATTTTATTTAACAGAGGATCGACATCATATCTGATAGCCGCCATAATAGGAAAGAAAGCATAACCCTTTTCTTCAATATAACTTTTAAAATCAGCTATCTGTTCATCAGTTGCCAAATCGCATTTATTTCCTACAACAATCATAGGCCGTTTGGCTAAATCTGAGTCAAATTTTTCAAGCTCAGAATTTATAACTTCAAAATCTTCTTTAGGATCTCTACCCTCCGAACCCGAGATATCAACAATATGAACCAAAAGTCGACATCTGTCAACATGGCGTAAAAATTGATGTCCCAGTCCTATACCGGACGAAGCACCTTCAATAAGACCCGGGATATCTGCCATTACAAACGAGTTTTCACCCACGCTTACTACTCCCAAAGTAGGAGTTAAAGTAGTAAAATGATAATTTGCTATCTGTGGCTTTGCTGCTGACACTACAGATATAAGCGTAGATTTTCCGACATTAGGGAATCCGACTAAACCTACGTCGGCAAGAAGTTTGAGTTCTAAAGTAACTTCAAATTCTTCGCCGGGCATTCCGGCTTTTGCAAATCGCGGAGCCTGGCGAGTAGAAGTTGCAAAGTGAGTGTTTCCCCATCCGCCTTTTCCGCCTCTGGCTACTACTACCTCGTTAAAATCAGATAAATCCGCCATTATTCTTCCTGAGTTGCTTTCTTTAACTATGGTGCCTACCGGTACTTTGATTATCAAATTTTCAGCCGCTTTTCCGGATTTTCTGCTACCTGAACCGTTGGCTCCCTTTTTAGCTTCAAACTTTCGCTTGTATCTAAAATCCATTAAAGTAGAAAGATTAGAGTCGGCAACAAAAATAACATCGCCGCCCTTTCCACCATCGCCGCCGTCAGGGCCTCCTGCGGCAACATATTTTTCCCGATGGAAAGCAACTGCTCCATCGCCGCCGTCTCCTGCTTTAATTGTAATTTTAGCCTTATCTACAAACATAATTATTCCTCATGATCTTTAAAAATTGCCTCTGTGTGATCATATTCCATAGGAGGCTTTTTATTCTTTTTTGCTGATATATACGATACAATATATGAAATTATAAAAATAACAAACACCGGTATAAAAACATACAAAAGATAATACTTAGCAAATACTAAGGAAAGTATTATCAATATTAATAATATTACTGCCAAAACAGCAGAAATCACTGTCATACTTGATTTTGAAGCTGGACCGTACACATCATGAGTCTGATTTAATGATGCAGCAGCAGGATTGTTTTTATAAAAATCTTTATTATTATTTTCCATAATAAACCTCAAATAATAAAATCGTTTTTTATTCGACAGCCTATAAAGTCTCTAAAAAAACAATACATAATTAATATCGTCTTGTATAAAATTAAAGGGCGGATAAATCCGCCCTAAAAATTACTGTTCAACCGGATAAACACTTGCACGTTTTCTATCCTTGCCAACACGCTCGAATTTGAGTATTCCGTCAATTTTTGCAAACAAAGAATCATCAGAGCCTCTGCCAACATTATTGCCGGGATGGATATGAGTTCCTCTCTGCTTAACAAGAATATTTCCTGCTAGTACATACTGGCCGTCAGCACGCTTAACACCTAAACGTTTAGACTCACTGTCACGTCCGTTCTTTGTAGAACCCATTCCCTTTTTATGAGCGAATAACTGGATATTTATTTTTAACATAACCTTACACCTCCGAAATAGTTACTGAAATATACTTTTTATACTGCTTTTGCAGCTGTACAATATGCATATAGAATCCCGATAATATATCGGCACATTTATATGCCTCTTTGGTCTCAAGCTTTAAGTACATATCCCCATCCAAAACTTTCAAATCAGGAGAACAATTCAAAACATCTGTAATGGTATTTGCGGTCATATATGCAGCTGATGAAACAGCAGCGCATATAATATCGTCGCCTACCACACTGTCGGAATGCCCTTTTATGTGAAAGCCAAAACAAGGATCGGTACCAAAAAAAGCGACCTTAATCATCAGCCTACGATAGACTTGATTTCAACCTTAGTGTAAGGCTGTCTGTGTCCCATCTTTCTCTTTTCACCTTTTTTAGGTTTGTAGGTCTCAACATAGATTTTCTTACCCTTAGCTGACTTAATAACTTCTGCAGTAACAGAAGCGCCGTCAACATACGGTTTGCCTACTTTGATACCCTCATCGGATGAAACAGCAACTACTTTGAATTCTACAGTAGCGCCGTCCTCAACGTCAAGTTTCTCTACAAAGATAACATCGTTATTTTCTACTTTGTACTGCTTGCCGCCTGTTTCAATAACTGCGAACATTTAATCATTCCTTTTATACAGACTCGCTATTATAGGCGGAGGAAACCTCACTTCTAACCCACAATAAGCGGCTTATATACTATAACACAAGTGTTTGTACTTGTCAACAGTTATTTTGCAGATAGTACGCTTTGAGTGTGTTTTGCATAAGCATCGCTATTGTCATAGGACCTACACCGCCAGGGACAGGCGTAATATATGAGCATTTATCGCACACGTTATCAAAATCTACATCTCCGCAAAGTTTACCGTTTTCATCTCTGTTCATTCCAACATCAATAACAACGGCTCCGTCTTTTATCATATCTGCTGTTACAAATTTTGCCTTACCTACAGCCGCTACAAGTATATCTGCTCCCTTTGTCAGTTCTGCTAAGTTTTTGGTGCGGCTATGCGCTATACTTACGGTAGCATTACTATGTAACAATAGCATTGACATTGGTTTTCCGACTATATTGCTTCTTCCTATTACAACGCTGTTTTTACCTTCAACATCAATATTATAAAACTTCAGCATTTCCATAACTCCTGCAGGAGTGCACGGCAAAAAGTCATAGTCGCCTATCATAATTTTACCTACATTATATGCAGAAAATGCATCTACATCTTTTTTTGGTGATATAGCGGCTATTACAGCTTTTTCGTCAATAGTTTTTGGCAGAGGCAACTGACACAAAATGCCGTTAACATCTGCCCTATCATTTAGTTCGTTTATAAGAGAAATAAGCTCACTTTGAGTAGTTGTATCCGGCAAAGCATATTCTTCACTTATAAAGCCCACATACTCACAAGCTTTTTTCTTGTTATTGACATAAACTCTTGAGGCACTATCATTACCAACTATTATAACAGCAAGAGTTATTTTTTTGCCTTCTTTTGCTAAAAGCTCAGTTTGAGCCTTTATCCTGTCTTTTACGCTTTTTGAAACTTCTTTACCATCAATCAGTTTATACATTTAATCATCAACCGCCTTTTCTTTATCTATATTTTTATTTTTGTTACGATTTTGCATTCCATCATCTTTTTTACGATTTATTATTAGCATAACAATGCCTACTATAACCAAAACAAATGATAAAGCTTGAGAAACTCTTATGTCGTTTCCAAAAATCTTTATAGGAAGATAGAGGCTGTCCGTTCTCAGGCTTTCAACTATCATTCTCTCAGCGCCATACCATACTAAGTATAAATAAAAAATCTGTCCGTGATATTTTTGAAATTTTCGATTAAAAATATGTAAAAACACAAAGCCTAAAGCACACCAAACCGATTCATATAAAAAGCACGGATGAACAGCAACATTTTCAGTACCCTCGCTGACCATTCTGAACAAAGAATCGGTAGGAGTGCCAAACGCCTCTTGATTGAAAAAATTTCCCCAGCGTCCAACGGCCTGTCCTATTATAAAGCCTATCATAGCTATATCTAAGGTGGGCATGATTTTCATTTTTTTGATTTTTGCAACAATCAGTCCGCCGAGGAGTCCTCCGATAATAGAGCCGTATATAGCGATACCGCCGTCACGCAAATCAAATATTTCACCAAGATTTTGGCTGTAATGATCCCATCTAAAAATTACGTAATAAAGCCTTGCTCCGATAACGGCGGTTATTGTTCCTACAATGATGCAGTCAAAAAGCTTGTTTTTGTCTACATCAAAGTATTTGGCGTTGAAATATGCATAAATTACCGCTAAAAGCATGCCTGTAGCTATCAGTATGCCATACCAATACACGCTGAAATTTCCTATTGAAAACGCTACTCTGTTGATCGTTAAATCTATACCAAGCCCTGGAAAAGACACATTGAACATATTAATTCTCCTGACCTTTAACTACAGATAAAACACATTTATCCATATCAAACATCCGAGATAAACAGTTTGATACATCTTCAAACGTTACGTTTGCTATAGCATCTAAATATTTATAAATATCTCTGCCTGCAAAATACTCGTCAACAAGTGTGTTAGCTATAGTTGAAACAGAATTTAATATAGATATATTTTTGCCGTAAAGGGCCTTTTTGCTTAATTCAAAATCATCTTTATCAAGTCCGTTTTGTTTATATGAATTTATATAGGCTTTTATCGTTTCAGCTGCCTTTTTTGGTTTCCGAGACTCTGAGCTGAAAATAATTGAGCAAAAGCTTTCCCCTTCGAATATTTCATAAGAAAAATCGGTATTTATCAATTCGCTGTCAAGCAAATCACGATACATTTTACTGCTGTCAGAAGCTATCATATACATTAAAATATCACTGCAAGCTACATCTTTTTCGTTTGAAATATCTCTCGGTTTTTCTTTAAAGCCTAAATTAAAGATTGGAATAGCAACAGGCGCTGTTTGCTCAATATAATCATTTACAATTTCATCCGGTTCATTTTCAAAATGATTATTTATGGTGTGTAAATCGCCTTTTTTAAGAACTTTATCAGCAACCTCAAGCACTTCATCAACGTCTACATTTCCTGCAACGCTCAACACCATATTAGAAAGATTGTAATAAGCGTTATAGCAGCTATAAAGATATTCAGGCGTTATTTTCGCTATAGAATCTACTGTTCCGGCAATATCGATTTTAACAGGATGATTATAGTACATTTTTGAGAGCATATTAAATAATACGCACCATTCCGGAGAATCATCATACATTTTTATTTCCTGTCCAATTATTCCAAGCTCTTTTTTTACTGTTTGTTCGGTAAAATACGGCGAAGTTACAAAATCGAGCAAAATCTCTAAGCTTTCTTTAAAATTTTCACTGCAAGTAAAGTAATAACAGGTACGGTCGAATGTTGTAAACGCGTTAGCGTTAGCTCCGGTTTTTGCATAACGGGTAAACGCATCTCCCTCATCGCTTTCAAACAACTTATGCTCCAAAAAGTGAGCTATCCCGTCAGGAACTTTAACAACCTCTTTGCCATCTACCGAAAACGCGTTGTTGATACTGCCGTATTTAGTACCAAACATCGCACATGAACTGCCAAAACCTTCTTTTGGATATACAAATATTTTCAGTCCGGTTGGATGATCAATAACATAATATTTTTGATCAATTTTATCAGATTTAATTTCTTTTATATTCATAATTACGCCTCCGATATAGCTGTTAATGTATAAACAGTATCAAGCTGCAATTTTTTTGCCACGGAAACTATCTCTTCTTTCGTTACTTTTTTTATCAGTTCTGCATACTGCTGCGGTGACAATATTTTAGTATTAAACGTTTTTGATAGATACCAATCTATAATATCATTTTGAGAGTCAGATATTTTATATAAGTTGTTTACTAAAAATTCTCTGGTGGAATTAAATTCAAAATCAGTTATCTCTCCTTTAGTAATAGCCTCAATCTCACCTAAGATGGCCGTTTTTGCTTTTTCTATATTTTTGCTTTCAACGCCGCTTTCTATAATCAAGGTCGCTTTATGTGTATTATTTCGAGAAGAGCAATAATAACACAAACTTAGTTTTTCTCTCACATTGTTAAACAACTTTGAATGAGCACCTCTGCCTAATAAGCTATTCATAAACAATTCGGCAATTTCTGTTTTTTCATCTTCAAAACAATTGGTTCGAAAACCCAATATCATCTTAGATTGTGACAAATTCATTTCTTCGTTTTTATAACGAACACCAACGTGTTCTTTTATAGGAGAATTCATTAATCCTACAGGACTACGATCAATTTTTTCAAAATAAGATTTAAAAGTTTCAATCATCATTTTGGGCGAATTTTCACCGATATAATAAATTTCCACCTTTGATTTTCTTATTAATTCTTTCCAAGCTTTGTATAAAGATTTTCCGTCAACTTTTTTTACATTTTCTTTGGTTCCAAAGCGGCTTATTGCAAAAGGTTCTCCCTCGTGCATAAACGATATAGCGCTATGCAAGGCATAAATACGCTTATCGTTAAATAAAGAGTCAATCATATCAATTTGTTCGCGCTTACATTGCTCTACTTCTTTTTCATCAAAAGATTCATCATTAACATTGGGCTCAAAAATTATTTTACATAAAAGTTCAGATAACTCTTTTGATAATTTTTCATTATTAAAACTGTATCTGTCATCAATACCTTTTATATTAAAACGCAAAGCAAGCCTATCTCCAACCTTTTCACAGTCAAAAGAAACCGTTGCGCCATATAATGAAGATAATTTCTTAGACATAGAAGTGAAATCAGGATATTCTTTGCAAGTACGAGTAAGAAGATTTACCAATATTGAATATTCAGATACCGTTTCAATATTAAGTGGCATATACATTGTTACAGTTATCAAAGATGTAGTAAACCTATTATCGGTAATATAATTAAAAGCCACACAATCAAAAAGCTCTTGTCGCTGTAATTCTTTCATAAAGACCTCCTATTATCAACAAAGTTATTTTACCCATAAATTTTATAAAAAATCAACCTCAAAAATTCAAACTCATTTTTTCAAGCTCATTTAAAAACTTATTTAATATGATATCATATTAGATACATATTTACAAGATATATTTATAAGCTATTTTGATTACCAAAGTATTGTTTTAATATACAACAAATTATTTTAATCACTGTAGCATAAACTGAACCGGGAGGAGATTTTATGTACAGTAAATTACACTATCTCAGGGCAAAAGCACACATAAGAGGATCAGAAAAAGCGCCGCACTTGTGCGGAGAAGTGAATTTTTATCAAAAAAGGAACGGTGTATTAATAACAGCAAACGTAAGAGGATTGCCGACAAGTAACGAATCAGGCTTTTTAGGGTTTCACATTCACGAAGGATCAAACTGCAAAGGAAAAGATTTTTCAGAAACAAAAAGTCACTATAATCCAAATTCAGCAGAGCACCCTATGCATGCAGGAGATTTACCGCCACTACTCTCATGCTCAGGAAAAGCATATCTTTCTCTTTTAACAAACAGATTCACTATAAATGATATAATTGGACGAACCGTTGTTATACATAGCAAACCGGATGATTTTTATACTCAGCCTGCCGGTAATGCCGGAGAAAAAATTGCCTGTGGCATAATTTGCGGAATATAAACAAAATAAAGGACATAAGCACATCAAGCAGCTTATGTCCTTATATTCCTTTTAAATATTTTGTTTACGTTTTATAAAAGAAAATATTGTTTTAAAAATAAAAAACTTACAAATATTAAATTATCAATTTATATATTTTTTAAATTAAATAATTCATATAATATTCAATGGGGAAGAAAAAAATTAAAGAAAAGAAAAAAGTAAAAAAGAATAAAAATCCAAAATTAAAAAAAGAAAAAAATNNTCTTACAACAGGCTGAATGAAGAAAATTTGTGTAAAAAACGCAAACGGAAAATTAAAACATACAAGTTTTAACCAATTTGCCAGCATTGTCCGCATATTAAACCCTGTATAATACGGGTAATACAAAAACGCCGCAATAAAACTCATAGTCGGACACATAAAAATGATTGTGGCACAGATAATAGCCGTTTCAAAGATTACAGGATTTGTCTTTGTATAATCAAACCATTTACTGGCTAACTTAAAAGACAAAGGACTGCCTATAGTTATTTCCAAAATATATGCAAAACAAAATTCAATAAGCACTACACACCATATAGGCACCATACATCCGCACAACATTACACCGCCTTGCTTCCTAATAGCAGCAATCACACCGGATTCGCCTGTAAGATGCATCAAAAAGTTGCCATTTATAACATATAAACTGTAAAACACATATGCATGAACAGTTATTATTACTGTTATCAAAGCAAAAACCATTCTTTGAAATCGATTTTCGGGCATTTAAAAATTCCCCCTATAAAATAAAAATCACATGCAATGCTGCATATAAACCTATTAGCGTACCGTAATCAGATTTACGTGCAAAGCACTACATGTGTCGTCAACAATAAATTACACTATTTTGCCATTTTTGTCAAGCTTATCAGTATTAGGAATTTGCAAATAATAACACATTATTTTACAATATATCTAGATAGAGTCTCTCCTACTTTATCATGAATCACTAAATCAGCTGCAGTGTCCATCTTGGTTTTATCACGATTAATCAAAACCAAATTTTCTCCTCCAAAATAACGAACATACGAAGCCGCAGGATATACACTCAACGATGTTCCTGCAATAATCAATGTATCGCTTTGAGATATAGTCTTTATTGATTCTTTAACAACAGTTTCATCAAGAGGTTCTTCATACAAAACCACATCGGGCTTAATAATTCCACCGCAAGTACATTTCGGAACTACCGTGTTTGAGTTTAGAATGAATTTTGAATCATATTCTTTATGGCACTTCATGCAAAAATTTCTATGTACACTTCCATGTAGTTCAAATACTTTTTTACTGCCCGCTGCTTGATGCAGTCCATCGATATTTTGTGTAACAACAGAGAGCACCTTGCCAACTTCTTCAAGTTCTGCTATCTTAATATGTGCAGGATTAGGTTTAGCTCTCATACATAACATTTTATCTCGATAAAACCGATAAAATTCTTCGGTATTCTCCACAAAAAATGTATGAGACAAAATTTCTTCGGGCGGATAATCGTATTTCATATTATAAAGTCCATCTACAGATCGAAAATCCGGTATACCAGACTCAGTTGAAACCCCGGCACCCGTGAAGAATACTATTCGTTTTGAATTATCTAAAATTTCTTTCAACGTCTTCATAATGTTTCTCCATCATGTATCTTTATATATTAAAATCTTAAAATAAATTTCATAGACTATATTTTACTACTTTTACATATAAAATCAAGCTCATATTGAAATAAAAAATCATTTGGAAAGGTTGATTTTTATTAGCTATTATTATTCTTTATCAAAATATTTAAAAGAAAACTATCACGAAAAATTATATAAGCTCTCCCTTGCCTGTTCCGATGATTGCCCAAACAGGAAAAACAAAAAAGACGGTTGTATCTTTTGTTCTAATTTAGGCAGTGGGAATTTTGCTTTATCTTCAAATATAAATATAAAAGAACAAATAGAACACGCTAAAAATTTAGTAAACAATAAAGCAAAATGTAATAGATATATCGCTTATTTTCAGGCCTTCACTTCAACTTATTGTGATTATGAAAAAACATCTAAAACATTTGAATATGTAATAAACAGAGATGATATAGCTATACTTTCGATAGCAACAAGGCCTGATTGTATCGATTTGCAATGGCTCAATCTTTTTGAAAAACTCAATAAAATAAAACCGGTATGGGTAGAGTTGGGACTTCAAACTATACACGATAATACCGCAATTTTAATCAATCGCGGATATAAAACGAACGTATATTTTAATGCAGTAAAAAAATTAAAAAGTATAGGAGTTAACGTAATTACTCATATAATAATCGGCTTACCAAACGAAACAGAGGAAATGATTTATGAAACTGTTAAATCAATTGGCGCTTATACAGACGGAATAAAGCTGCAACTATTGCACGTTTTAAAAGGAACTGCCTTAGAAAAAATGTATAACGAAGGAAAAGTAGAAATACTTACCATTGAAAATTACACAAAAATACTTTCAGGTTGTATAGAACGTATAAAAAAAGATGTGGTAATTCACCGGCTAACAGGAGACGGCGACAAAAAAGAACTTATAGCTCCTTTGTGGAGCGGTAATAAAAAATATGTTTTAAATTATATTAATAAATATTTTGATAAAAATGATATAATTCAAGGAAAATTGGCAAACAATTAAATCTGCTGAAAATGATAATAGTAATCATATTTAAAATTTGCTATAAAAATAAGTCCAGACAAACATTTTGATTGTCTGGACTTATTAATTGATATATTTCCTATTGCAGCGAACAGTGACACGCGCCGTTCCTGACCAAGTACAGGTAAACAATGACAAATCATATTCTCCTGATGTCATTTTAGTAATCTCCACTGGAGTTAGAGTATTGGTTAATACTACCTCATATAAATAAGTGTTTCCGGACATATCCGTAAACACTACTTCATCTGATTTTTCCAGCTGAAAAATTTTTCCAAAATGGCTGTTATAATTGTGCGCCGCAACGACAAGATCATCTGTTAAAACAGAACCTGTATATTTGCATGGTGAAACATTCAGTTTGTCATAATTCCAATCTGACATCACAGGCAAATTGAGCTTAAATTTCGGAATAGAAATATATCCCATAAAGTTATACCCTTTAAATGAAACAGTCGTATTACTAGCAGCAGAAGGATTAGTTGATATTTCCTTATCAGAAGAATCTATTGTCTCTTCTGATTTAATTTTTAAGAGGCGAATCAAAAAACTTTCATTAGAAGCATAATCAAGCTGCAACACTACCTCGACGCCAATCAAACTGTCAGCTGTAAATAAAAAACGATTTTCAGCCTTTTGGACATATTTAAAGGAAAATTCTCCACCGGATAAATTCGTGTCTATTCTGTTATCAACAAATTCGCCACGACCGTGTCTGCAAGCCAATATTCGAAAATAACTCCCTGAATAAGCCATGCGAAATCCCAAATTCAACATATCGGGAATTTGATTGCTTTTGATATCGTAAATGTAAACCTGCATATACTCAATTGGATAATAAGCAATAATTGTTCCGCCGCGATTGCTGTTAATTGGAATCTCAACACGTTTTTTGCTATATCTATATTGGCATGAATATCTTCCGACAAAAGCAAATCGTTTACATTCAATACGTCCGCCTCCAATGATTAGTAAATAATTCACAAAATAGTCGCTCTTGGTTTTTGTTTATTGAATAATATCACAATAAAAGCGCAATATATATCCTAAAACACAATAAACAACCTTTTTAGAAACCACTATAAGAACTTTGTTTGTTTTTGGAGAATTTTTTTGAAATATGACAAATTATGTATGCCAACAATCAATATAAGCACCGCATTTCACCCCAAGTATTAATAAATCAGTCAATAGTTAATAATCGCTTTTTATTCTTATTGTTACCATTAGGAATAGAAATACCCCAGTGTTCAAAATAAGGGTTATAAAAATTGTGAAAAAGAGTTAATATCACGGTTGTTTTACTACATTTTCAAGTCATACTCGTATGAAAAACGTTGCAAAAAAGCGCTTTTAAATCAATTTGAAGTGAAACGCATTGCATAAAAGAAACCCGATAGACAAGTCATTTTCTAAACCTTGGCTTACCTATCGGATTTTCTATTTGGCGTAGAGTGAGGGATTTGAACCCTCGGTACCAGAAAGGTACACAGCATTTCCAGTGCTGCTCCTTCGGCCACTCGGACAACTCTACGAATAGTCAAATTAATTAAACTTTTTATTGCTAACTCATTATATATAATTCAAATCAAAAAATCAAGTATTATTTTTGCTTTGAAAATAAAATATCAAAAAATTGATCGTAATGTGTAATTTGATAGTCGCATAAAGGAGAAGGCTCTATAACGCCATTGTGAACGTAACGACAAGTTTTTAGCCCAGCGTTTTTTCCACCAAGCATATCAGAGGTCAGGCTGTCTCCCAATACAATAACGCGTGATTTGTCTGCTATATTCTGATCATTCAAAATATAATCAAAATATTCTTTTTGTGGTTTAGAAAAGCCTATATTTTCGCTTATATAAGCTTTGTCTGTTATATCTTTAATTCCTGATAAACTTATACGTCCCGTCTGCGATATATTAAGACCATTGGTCGCAAGAAAGATTTTGCAATATTTATGAAGCCTTTCTACAAATTCATATGCACCATCCAGCAAAAACGGACACTGAGATAAAAAGTTTATATACACAGAGTTCGCATTATCCGAATTAATAGAATTTACTCCAATTGTTTTAAAAAACTTAATATAACGTTTTGTTTTCAGCTCTTCTCTTGAAATTTCACCGCGTTCAATAGATTTCCACAAATCAAGATTAATATTAGTATATATTTGTTGCCGTTCTTCGGTATATTCAATATCAAAATGCTCCAGCGTGTTTTTCAAAGCTGTATGCTCTGCTTTTTTAAAATCAAAAATAGTTTCATCCAAATCAAGCAAAACTACATCATAATTTTTATTCAAACTTAGCACCGCCTTGCATCATAATGTTCTTTCTGGTAATATCTGCATATATCTCTGCATTGCAAAAATCAGAAATTGCATTAATAAGCAAAAAAGGATTTATATTTTCAGCGGAGCCTGCCGGCAAATTCGCGCTAAAAACTACGTCTTCGTCATTGTCATTAAAATCCTCTATCTTAATTTCAGTTATAGATGGAGCTATGTCTATCGTACGCATTCCGCGTTTTGTTTTCTTTTCGACTAAAATCTCAGGTTTTTTGATAAACCGAGAAAGCAAACTGTATAATTCCAAATTAGAAATATCATCAGAAGAAATTTTAAACTGATAAAGAGCAGAATCGATCTGTGAATAAGGATATTTTGGCAAAGAGACTGATAAAATTTTTACTCCATGTGGCAAAAACGGATTAAGCATATCCGGTATATCAGAAATATCAAATGCATCATCTGTTAAACGTATATCAAAATTTTCGCAATCAGAACGAATGCCTAAAGATAAAGGCAAAGAAAAAGTTAAATATATTCGGCTGTTATATCCTTGCGTATGCCAGATATTAAGTTCGCTGCGCTGGATAGCCCGAGTTATAATTCGAACCAAGTCAAGATGGGAAATATATCTGCATTCAAAGTCTTTTTTGAAAAATACTCTAACGTTTTTCATAACAAACGCCTCCTTTGAATTTTGCAGCTCCGCATCCGGCGCATTTTTCGCGGCAATTTTGAGTCGTAATATTTTTATAAGCTTTTTGACATTCTGAAATAAGAAATTCTTTGTCTATACCATAATCAAGATGATCCCACGGCAAAACTTCATCAAAGTTTCTATGTCGATTAGCATAAAACGCAGGATCAATATCGCAAGCTGAAAAAACATCAAGCCATTTGCTCAAAGAAAAACATTCATCCCAGCTATCAAAACATATACCACGCTCAAAAGCACATAATAATGCTTTTGATAAACGTCTGTCTCCCCTTGCAAATACCGCTTCTAAAAATGACGTATCGGCATCGTGATAATTATAATTAATTTTGCGCGAAGTTATAGTATCGTTAATATGCCACTGCTTTTTATGCATACACTCTATTGTATCCTGGCCGAACCACTGAAACGGAGTAAACGGCTTGGGAACAAAAGCTGAGGCGGAAACCGTAACTTTCACCGCTCTGCCCTTTGTTCTGTTTTCACAAGCATAGTATGCATCCACTACCTTTTGAGCTAAATGAGCTATATCCGCTACATCATCCATTGTTTCGGTAGGTAAACCTATCATAAAATATAGTTTCACCGTGCTGTAGCCGCCCTCAAACGCCACACGGCAGGTTGATATAAGCTCCTCTTCTCTTACATTTTTATTAATAACATCGCGCATTCTCTGTGAACCTGCTTCGGGAGCAAAGGTTAATCCGCTTTTTCTAACAGATTTAAGCTTAGATAATATATCATCAGAAAAGCCATCTACTCGCATAGAAGGCAAAGATAAGCTTACATTCTCTTTAGAAGCCCATTCGTGCAATTTTTCTAAAAGCGATACAATCTGTGTGTAATCGCTGGAGCTAAGCGAAGACAGCGATATTTCATCATATCCTGTATTTTCGCAAATACAACGACACTGACCGCATATAGTATCAACGCTTTTTTCTCTTGTGGGACGATAAATATAGCCTGCCTGGCAAAAGCGGCAGCCCCTTATACAACCTCTAAAAATTTCTTCCACCGCTCTGTCGTGGATAATTTCTATATTTGGAATAACAAACGACTGTGGATAATAGCAGTCATCCATATTAATTTCAACACGTTTAACAATTTTTTTGGGTGCGCCATATTTAGCGTTTATTGATTTTACCGTAAGATCATCGTTATATTCTATATCATACAAAGATGGAACATATACACCGGATATTTGAGCCGCACGACGTAAAAATTCAATCCTCGAAGTATTCTCTCTTTTACACTGTCTGTAAAGTTCAATAACCTCTAAGTCAACCTTTTCCCCGTCTCCTAAAAAGAAAATATCAAAAAACTCTGCGAGAGGTTCGGGATTACATACACACGGTCCACCTGCAACTACGATATGTTCCAAGCCTTTTCTATCACAGGATTTAAGCGGTATTCCACCTAAAGACAGCATTGACAATATATTTGTATACGAAAGCTCATACTGTAAGGTAAAGCCAATAAAATCAAAATCACAAAGCGGATCTCCGCTTTCCAATGCATACAGCGGGATATTGCGATCAATCATGAGTTTTTGCATATCTATCCAAGGCGCAAATACTCTCTCGCACCAAATATAGGGTTTTGAATTAAACAAGCTATATAGGATCTTTATGCCGAGATGCGACATTCCTACCTCATAGGTATCGGGAAAACAAAAAGCAAAGCGCACATCAACAGAGCGCTTGTCCTTGATTACCTCATTTAACTCTCCGCCTGTGTAACGTCCGGGTTTTTGGATTTTTAACAATATTTTTTCAACTTCTTTTGGTATCATAATAACTCCTATTTTTTCAGTAAAATCACCAAAACATACAGTGAAATAAAAAGTAAAGAATAATTATATTTTGTATTTAGCAGAACATAAATTCCGCAAAGCATAAACGGTACCAAAAATACAAACGACAGTATTTTGATAACAATATTAACTACATTAAACGAGAAAAAACACAATAAAATATGACTTAAAATTCCCGCTCCATCCAAGCTTTCTACCGGTAAAAGATTAAATATACCTATAACCAGATTTGCAACAAACAGTTTGTAGTTGATAAAATAAAAAACAAATGCAAATAAAAAGTTGAACAGTATGCCACCCGATGTTATAATCATGTCGCTTTTATAGCTCTTAGGCCTATCTGCTAAAATTAAAATATCAAATAGTCTAAATGTAACAGATTTGATTCTAAGTTTATATATAAACATAAAAAACAAATGACCTAATTCGTGAATTAACGAAGCGAGCAGACAAAACAAAATGTTTCCTGTTTTATCTAAAACAAGAGCTACAGATAAAACAGATACCACTTCGTAACCAATAAAAAAATCAATTCTTTTCAGATGAAATTTCATTGCTTGTAGCATTCTTTTCGGCTGAATTATTATATATAACCGAGTTCAAAAAATCAGTAAGAAGATTTTCATCAAAAGTCGACTGGGATATGAGTGTTTTATTCATTTGAATATCGTACCATGATTTTATAGAAGCATATGTATCAACATTAAACATCTTTACTAAGAATACTGCTAAAGCTATTAACACGCAAACAATAAGCTGAATTGAAATTACAACTTGCCCGTGCGATTTAGCGGTTGTTTCTTTAGGATTTTTCACAGGATCTAAAGCAGTTTCTTCTTGTTCTTCCGATTTTTCCATTATATATTCTTCGCTGGGATTTAAAAAGCCTTCGTCATAAATGATCTCATCTTTTCTAAACTCTTGCAAACTATCACCTCATATAATAAATATATGCGGTGATAGTTTTTAATATTATCTTTAACTGTCTGTATCCAAGCGCTTGAATTCTTTTTTTCTCAATTTCATAAAAAACAAAAGCGCTATAGCAATTGCCCCAAACTCAGCCAAAGGGAAAGCATACCACATTGCCGTCATATCTATTTTTGAAAGAAAATATGCAATTGGTAATAAAACTATCAACTGACGGCAAAAAGACATAAGCAAACTGTAGAAACCTTTGCCGACCGCCTGAAATAATGTTGAAAACATAATTCCGACAGCCGCCAATATAAATGATAAGCTTATAATTTTGAATACATTTTCACCTACAGAAAGCATCATTTCATCTGCATCGAACAAAGACAAAAGCCATCCGCTGCCAAATTGAAACAAGATAAGTCCCAAAGACATAATAGCAACTGCAATCATCACTCCAATGTTAAACGCGCTATACATTCGCTGTTTATTCTTTGCGCCATAGTTGTAGCCTATTACAGGAGATACTCCTTGATTCAATCCAAATACAGGCATAAAGACAAAACTCTGCAATTTAAAATAAGCTCCAAATGAATTAATATACGCTTCTTTTGTTTGATTGGTGATATCTGACATGTATATAATAGCGTTGATTCCGCTTACCATAATCGAACCTACACACTGCATTATAATCGCAGGAAAGCCTACTACGTAGATATCCTTTATTATCTGTAGGTCAAATTTAAAATTTTTAAAGGAAATCTTAATATCATGGTCTTTTTTCTTGATTAAAATAAGTATAAATATCATAGAGCATATTTGACCAAAAACCGTTGCGATAGCAGCACCCGCTACCTCGAGCTTTGGAAAAAAGCCTATCCCGAAAATTAATAAAGGATCAAGGATAATATTAATTACAGCTCCCAATGTTTGAGATAACATTGGAAAAAGCATATTTCCGCTTGCCTGCAGAGTTTTTTCTCCCATACAAGAATACATTAATCCTATTGAACTACACAAAACTATATGCAAATATTGCGTACCATAATTGAGAACAGTAGCATCTTGTGTAAATAATGAAATAAATTTTTTTGATATAAATAAGCCTATCAAAAAAAACAGTACCCAGTTTAAAAGTGCAAGCAACATTCCATGACTTGCGGCAGCATTAGCATCTTTGAAATTTTTTGCACCCAAGCGCCGGGCAATCAAAGAATTCACACCTACCGACGTACCAACAGCAAACGATATCATAATAAGCTGCAACGGAAAGGCCAGTGATACGGCTGTAAAAGCCGATTTATTAATATGCGCAACAAACATACTGTCAACTACATTATAAAGCGCTTGTATAAGCATTGAAAACATGGCCGGCAAACTCAAGCTTATAACCAAAGGCAGCATAGGTCTTGTTGCCATTTTATTTTCTTGTGAAACGTTTTTTATATTACTCACTTTTATTCTTCTTTCTTGTATATGTTATATAAATTATAAAAGATATTATTATCAATGCAAAAAGCACGCCGGAAAAATCTAACAATACATCCAAAACGCTTGCCGATCTTCCCTGTGTTTTAAGTTGTAACAATTCATCTGTAACAGCAACGCATAAGCCTGATATAGGTGTAAAAATTAGACTTTTCTTTTGATTAAAACGATAATAAAAAAATGTTATGCTAAGCATTGTTCCAAGTGTAAAAAACTCAATAAAATGTGCCGTTTTACGAACAAATTTATCAGTTAAAGTTAATGGGATTTTAAGAAACGACAAAACGTTTTGAATATTCATCAAAACAACGCCGCTCTCTTTATCCGATTGTTCGGCAACAGTCAATGAATTGGAAAAAATAAAGATTATAATCAACAAGGTAATCAAGGTTAATATAACACTGATTAAAAGGTGCTTTTTACTTCTCAAAATTTCACCCCATATCTTGTATATTTTAACCTTTATGCCGAAACATGTCAAACCAAATATCAAAGTTTTATTAAATGCTTCAAATAGGTATTGAATTAGTATATATTTTCAGCTATAATGCTAAATGGAACAAAAATATAGGAGTATACTATGATACATTATATTATTGAATTTTTTATTTCCATGGTTCCGTTAGTGGAGCTTAGAGGAGCTATTCCCTATGCGATTGGATTTGATTGTAATAAAATCGCCGCTTATATTATTGCTATTATAGGCAACATGCTACCGGTTCCGTTTATATATTTCTTTGCCAGAAAAATACTTTTATGGGGAAAAGATAAAAAATATATAGGCAAGTTCTTTACATGGTGCCTGAACAAGGGTGAAAAAAGCGGTCAAAAACTACAGTCTAAATCAGAAAAAGGCTTGTTTATCGCGCTTATGCTTTTCGTAGGTATTCCACTCCCCGGAACAGGCGCTTGGACCGGAACACTGGCCGCAAGCCTTTTGGATATAGACTTTAAAAAAAGTATTATCGCGGTTCTGTTAGGCGTTATCATTGCCGGAGTAATTATGTGGCTTGCAAGTGTTGGAGTATTCGGCGCAATTGGTGCTATATTTGCCCCTAATCAATAAAAAACTAAGTTTAACAAATTCACGAGGATATCATGAAAGAAAAAAAGGTTTATGCTACAATCATCGGCGGCGGTGAGGCAGGTATGATCTGCGCTTGCACTGCCGCCGAAAAATCAAAAGATAATAAAATATTGATTCTTGAAAAAGCTGATAGAATAGGGAAAAAATTGTTGGTAACCGGAAACGGAAAATGCAATTTAACTAATTTAAATTCCTCAAGCAACAATTATCACGGTAAGGGCTGCGAAAACTTAATCAATATTCTATATCAGAAATATAACCCGCAGTATATACTAAAGTTTTTTGAAAACAACGGTCTTATCACTGCTTCTGATATTAAAGGCCGTGTTTATCCTATATCTAAATATGCAGGCTCGGTTTTAGATGTTTTGAGATATGCTCTTAATAAAAACCATGTTGAAATTGAATGTGATTGTAATATAGAAAGAATAAATAAGACCAAGTGGGGGTTTGAAATAAATTATAACGATACTATTGTTAAAACAAAAAAACTTATCATAGCTACCGGTGGAAAATTCGACTATAAAGGCGCAGAAAGCGGCTCATGTGATATTATAAATATGCTCAATTTTAAAAAAACTCAGCTTTCTCCTGCCCTATCGCCTATTTATGTAAAATCCAATATAATTCACCAATTAAAAGGAATCAGAATGTCGGCTAAAGTAACGTTGAAAAAAGACGGCAAAGAGATAAAAAGCGAATATGGAGAAGTACAATTCACCAACAATGCCCTTTCGGGAATTTGTATATTTAATTTATCTAGATATGCAAATAAGACTGATGATTGCATTGTATCTGTGCAATTTTTGCCGGAGATGAGCTATAACGAAATTTTTTCTATGCTAAAAAACAGAATAAAGTTATTTAATAAGGACAATATAAGCGATATATTTATAGGAATGTTTAGAAAAAATCTCGCAAAAGCAATCATCAACTCTTGTAAAATAAACGAAAATAAAAATACCGCTGATTTGACGGATAATGAAATAAAAGCACTTGCAAAAGTGCTGTACTCTTGGGACTTTAAAACCACTGTTAAATCAGATTTCAAAAACGCTCAAGTAACAGCCGGCGGCGTTTATCTTAACGAGATTGATAAAATAACCTTTGAAAGCAAAAAACACAAAGATTTATATATTATAGGAGAAGCCTTGGATATAGACGCAGACTGTGGCGGATACAATCTACAGTTTGCTTTTGCAAGCGGCATGAAAGTCGGTGAAAATTTATGATACGTCTGTCTAATATGCGCTTACCAATAAATTACAACGATGAAGATATTAGAAAGATTTGCGCAAAAGAACTGAGAATATCACCCAAAAATATAGAAAAAGCCTCATTATATAAACGTTCAATTGACGCAAGACATAAAAATGATATCCATTATGTTTCCCAAATTGAAGTGTTTTTAAATACAAATGAAAAAAATATTATATCAAAATGTAAAAGTGCAAAAGCTGCTATATCAGAAAAATACAATTATGAGCCTGTATCTCCAGGAGACAAATCGATAAAGCCTCTGATTATAGGTATGGGTCCGGCCGGTTTATTTTGTGCACTGATAATGTGTCAATCCGGCATAGAACCTATCGTGATCGACAGAGGATCAAGTGTAGATATAAGAACAAAAAAGGTAAACGAATTTTGGAACAATAGAAATCTCGACACAGAATGCAACGTACAATTCGGTGAGGGCGGAGCGGGTACATTTTCTGACGGAAAGTTAAATACCGGTACAAAAGATACAAGAGCCAGAAAAGTACTGGAAGAATTTGTTCATTACGGTGCGCCGTATGAAATACTATATAATGCTAAACCTCATATCGGAACGGATAAACTTAAAGCTACAATAAAAAATTTACGTCTGGATTTAGAAAAAATGGGCGCAAAAATTATGTTTGATACAAAGCTGATTAATATAAATTGTAATAATAACAAGGTACAGTCTGCTGTGCTTATGCAAAACTCAAAAGAAATTACAATAGAATGCAGTCATCTTATATTAGCGACAGGCCACAGCAGCAGAGATACCTTTGAAATGCTGTATAATATGGGAATCTCGATGGAAGATAAAGCTTTTTCTGTAGGCGCAAGAATTGAACACTTAAGAGAAAAAATTGATTTTGCACAATATGGTAATCTCTCAAAACAGCTTCCGGCAGCAGATTATAAAGAAAGCGTACATCTCAAAGACGGCAGAGGTGTATATACATTTTGTATGTGTCCGGGCGGGGTTGTTGTTGCTTCACAGAGCGAAAAAAATTCTGTTGTAACCAACGGTATGAGCTATTTCAAACGTGACAATATCAATTCAAATTCTGCTCTCTTGGTCGCTGTTAACCCAGACGACATCAAAAGCAACAAAAAACTTAAAGGAATGTATTTTCAAAGAGAACTTGAGAAAAAAGCATTTATCTTTGGCGGCGAAGATTACAGCGCCCCTGTACAAAAAGTTGGAGATTTTTTAAAAAATCAAAAATCAAAATCTTTCGGAAACATTTTGCCAACTTATAGACCCAATGTCAAATTTGCAAAAATGGATGATATTCTACCCGCTTTTGTTGTTCACGGTATGCGTCAAGCAATACCGCTTATAGATAAAAAACTGCACGGTTTTGCAGATAGTGACGCTATCCTTACAGCGGTAGAGTCCAGAAGTTCATCTCCAATAAGAATTTTGAGAAACAGAGATATGCAAAGCGTCAGTATACAAAACCTCTATCCCTGCGGCGAGGGCGCAGGATATGCGGGAGGAATTATATCTGCTGCTGTTGACGGAATAAAATGTGCCGAACAAATACTTTTGAGCACAAAAAAATAAAACAAAAAGGCTTTTAAAAAGCCTTTTTGTTTTAGATATGGTATAATAGACTTGGTGATAGAAATATTGGAAAAGAACGTACAAAACAGAAACCAAGTCGAAATCATATGCATAGAAAATTTAGTGTCGCAAGACCACTTACTGCGCAAAATTGAGAGAGCGGTAGACTTTAAAAAATCTACGATTTCGTAGAGGACTGGTATTGTACCGACAACGGCAGACCAAGTATTGACCCGGTGATTTTGTTCAAGATGGTTCTCATTCAACATCTTTACGGCATACGATCACTTCGCCGCGTAGCAGATGAGGTATCATTAAATATCGCGTATCGTTGGTTTTTAGGCTACGCGATTAATGAGCCGACACTGCACTTTTCCAAATTAAGCTACAATTTCCGTCATTGCTTTAACGAGGAAACCATTGACAAGATTTTTAACTGGATTCTTGAAGAAATCGCAAACGAGGGCTATCTGAATCCAGAATCGGTATTCATCGATAGCGGTGTATTGATAAAATTTTTCTCCCTCTGCTTCGCCAACAATGCAAGCTGAAGGTACAAATTTAACGTCGAGCTGCACTCTTTGACCGGGATAAAACATCTTTTCGTAAGGTTTTGGTATATATTGGGGATTTGGTAAAGTTTTTCTTGGCTCGCCGAGCTTTCTAAGTATACTATACAGTCCAGTTATGCTTCTGGTGTATCCTCGTTGTCTGAGCTTAACCCAGAATACGATCAGCTCGGCGTGAGGATTACGCCGACGCATATCCCCTTATTAACTTAATTTCAGCCTCAGTGTGTTGAGATGGATGGTGATGAGGGCGATGAGACCTATCCGCTAAAGATTGAAGCATTCCATATATCTCTTGTCTTCTGAACTTTGGTGCAAAGACTATATGATACTGACATCTATAGGTTGAGTAGGCAATTGTTGTGATTTCATTATTATTTTTGTTTTTCATTCTTAAAAACCTCCTTGTTTTTCTTTGGTAATGCGTCGTCAAACACTTACCATTATACTTGGAGGTTTTTCTTTTGCTCAACTTTTTTATCTTCTCCCGCTCCAAGCGGGGGGTTATTTCCACGCCTTAAAGGCACCAAACAAAACTGACGCCGTTAGAATACCGACGTCAGTATGTTGCTTAAATCTTAATATTCTACTTTAAGGGGCTTTTTTGTGCTGTCCGCACAATTTTGTGCAGTCCAAAGCTGTTTATAATTGGTTCTCAAGGGTTGATTTTTTATTATGCTTTATTATTTATTTTTATCTTTTGTATAAACGAGCTTTTCTTTCAATAAAGATCGCAAACATTAAGCCTACTCCTGATAAGATCAT
>DEKP01000007.1 GCA_002353935.1 Ruminococcaceae bacterium UBA2719
AATTATAAATATAAATAAAAAATCGGGTGCGAGGAAAATTCACACCCGATTTTTCAATTTTAATAAACAGGCTTTGCTGTTAATCAATAATTTTTAATAAAATTTTCTACTATAGAAATCGTTTTATTTGCCGCGATTTCTCGAAATTTCAAAAAGTCTATAAATTCGTTTTCGTTAAAGTCGTCTGAGATGCATCGTAAAACAGCGAAGGGAGTAGAGTTTCTGTAGCAAACCTGGGCGACAGCTCCGCCTTCCATTTCGCAGGCAATAGCAGAAAACGCGTCTGCTATTTTTGTCCGTCTGTTGCGACTCGCTACAAAGGTGTCGCCTGTAGCTATTCGTCCGATTATTATATTTGTATCTTGTAGTGACTGACAGGCTTTGTTGAGCTTTTCAACGAGAATTTTATCGGCAGGCAAATCGATTCGTCGTTCGTCACAAAACCATATTTCTCCAAGAGGGTCGCCCATTTCGGTGCCGTCATAGTCGTGCTGTACGCAGTCTTTTGAAATCACTATATCGCCGATAGCAATCTCTTTTGACAACGAGCCTGCTATACCGGAATTGATTATAAAGTCGGGAGAAAAGGTATCTATCATTATTTGTGTGCTCATGGCGGCGTTTACCTTGCCTACGCCGCATTCACAGCAAACAACTTCTTTTCCAAAAATTTTTCCACTTGTGTATGTGGTTTTTGCTATCGTTTTTTGTTTTGGACTCTCCATCATATTTTTTATTCCGTTTACCTCTATATCGAGAGCGCATATAAATCCTATCATTTTATATCTCCTTATCATTTTTATATTTAAAATAAGCTGTTATATTAAATATCCTGAATCAAGTCACTCCAAATTTCCCGAAATAAACATTACGCTGCAAAGTGCTGCTATGGGCGCTGTCTGAGCTCTGAGAATACGTTTTCCGAGCGTTGCAACATTAACGCCTGCATTTTTAAGAGCGTTGATTTCGCTTTCTTCAAATCCGCCTTCGCTTCCGGTGATCAAGGCGATTTTTTTGTCGTTTTCTGTAACAATGTTTTTTATCTTTTCGCCTCCGCATTCGTAAAAAACGATGCTTTTATCAAAGTCTTTAAGGATATTATCCATTTCATTTATATCAATACAGTCACAGACCTTTGGAATGATAGCTCTGCGCGACTGTGAGGCGGCGTTATCAGCTATTTTTTGCCAACGCTCGCGCTTTTTTATAAGCTGCTTTTTTTCCGGTCTCGATATGCATCGCGCAGATATAAAGGGTGTGATTTCATATGCGCCGAGCTCAACAGCTTTTTGTATAACGTCGTCGAATTTATCTCCCTTTAACAATGCCACAAATACAGAGACCTTTATATCCGGTTCTTGCTCACACATGGTGGAGGATAATACTCTTACGATAACGGTATCGTTTGAAAAACCGGTGATAACACAATCGTGACGTTTGCCGTCTAAAGTACACAGAGTAAGAGACTCGCCGACTTTCATCCTCAAAGATTTTGTTATATGATGAGCGTTTTCACCAGCAATTTGGTAATATTCTGTTTTTATTTCTTCGTTTTCAAAAAACCATGCCATAATTTTATTACCTTTTTGTTAATAAATCAAATTGATAAATTTCTAATAAATTTTAGCAAAAATACAAATCGATTGCAATACATATTAAAAAATGTTATACTAAGCCCTGAAAAATAACATAGGATATACTGTACTGTTCAATGTGCGAGTATTGCCTATATCTAATAAATAATAAAGGTTGATTATATGAAAGAAATAAAAGCGGCAGATTTGCTGAATATATTTGAGAACGAAAATATAAACGCGGCGGATTTATCAGAACTTTTGGTAAAAGCGCTGATTGAAAAATCTAAAAAAATAGCTACGGCTGAAAGCTGTACCGGCGGCCTTGTTTCGGCTAAAATTACTGATATCAGCGGAGCGTCGTCTGTGTTTGACTGCGGAGTATGCTCTTATGCTAATTTTATAAAACAAAGGGTTGTAGGAGTAAAGGAAGAAACACTTTCTACATATGGCGCAGTTAGCGAGAAAACCGCTATGGAAATGGCGCGCGGAGTGCGGCTTTTATCGGGAGCGGATATCGGTGTTTCTACTACCGGAATAGCGGGTCCGCTTGGCGGTACACAGTATAAGCCGGTTGGTCTTGTATACATTGGAATCAGTACAAAAGAAGGGCTTTATGCTAAAAAATTAATGCTCTCTGATGTAAAAGAAAAAACCAGGGAGCGTATCAGAGACTTGTCTTGTTATGCGGCACTGTATTTTGCATTGCGCGAAATAAATAATTTGTAGCAAATAAATTTGCAGTAAGTACTTATAATTAAGAGTAGCTTTTAATAAATTGTTGCAAAGCCGCCAATGCTCCCTTGGTGGCTTTGCAACAATTTTATGATTATCAAAGCATTCATAATCTTACGGTTAAAGAAGCTGCTGCTTGAGTGGGATAAGGCTGTTGTTTATAAACGTTCAGCCTCTTTGCGTGCAACGACAAAAAACGATTTATCAAGGCAGATGATTTTTGTGTTTCTGATTTGTTTGGCATACATAATGTATACAAAAATATGCTGTGTTGCTATAATATTATTTGTAAATATCTATAGCTTGTGTGATATAAAAATAACAGTTATAATTTCATTTGTATAGATTTGGAATACTTAGTAATTGTTTGCTTTATTCTAAAAATATTTCTAAAAAAGGAAGGAATCGACTATGACCAAAGATAAAAAATTCTTTTTAAGACGTTTTACGGACAAGCTGTTCGGCGGAATCAATATGAGCTGGTGGAAGGTGATTGCTTTTGCCGTAGCTACGGCTGTGGTAACAGTTGTTTTTTTGATATTTCCGATTTTTGAAAGAACTTCATTTCGCAAAATGGGGGAATATTTTGAGGCGTGGATCTTTTTTGCGGTTATCATCATGTCAAACTGCAAAAAACCTCTCGAAGCTGCTTTGAAAACCTTTGTTTTTTTCCTTGTCAGTCAACCGCTGATATATCTTTTTCAAGTGCCTTTCAGCGATTTGGGTTGGCAGCTCTTCGGCTATTATAGGTATTGGTTTATCTGGACGCTGCTGACTTTGCCAATGGCGTTTATCGGTTGGTATGTACGAAAAAAGAATTGGCTGAGTCTGCTGGTTTTATCGCCGATACTTGTGTTTCTTACGTTTATATATGTTAACTCTTCTGTATTTTTTGTTCGTCACTTTCCGTACCAACTGGTGACAGCTCTGTTTTGTTTTGCTCAGGTGATTTTATATCTTTATGCTTTTACTCCAAAGCTTTGGCAGAGGCTTGTGGGCTTTTTTGTACCGTTGGCGATTGTTTTAATTATGTTTTTTATAACGCCAAAAACAGAATTAAACGCGAGCACTTTTCTTCCCGACAATCCTGTTCTTACACAAGATGCTGAAGCGGTCTCAGATAACGCTGATTTGGCGACGGTTTCGGTTAGCCAAACAGGAGAAGACAGCATGGTTCTTATTCAGGCTAAAGAATACGGTGTTACAGATTTTACTATTAAAGACGGTGATAATGAGTATCGCTACAACCTCGAAATCTATGAGGATGATGGAGGATACCCTCAAACTCGTATAACGCCGATAGAATAGAGGAATGCACAGATGAAAAACCGTAAGCTGCTTATAGTTTTAGCAGGATTTATACTCGCTGTTATTTTTTCGGCAGTTTTTGTAATTCTTTTTGGTAACCGTTATTCAATGCATACAGTTCAATTACCTTATGAACAACCGCCAAAGACAGAAATACACTTTGAAAAAGAAGGAATTGTGGAACTTGAGAATGTTCGTATGGACAAGGGGGAGTTGGTTTTTGACTTAAAAGCTATAGGACCTGGTAAAACCAAAGTTTATTTTAGCTATGAGCTCAACGAACAGCTCGGCATGATAAAAGATGTTGAGAGGGAGCTTGAAGTAAATGCTTTTTGTGTTATTGTTGACAAGAGTGAGGGAATTGTTAATTTCAACGGTTATGTTGGGGTTGTCATAGCATTTATCGGTTTTTTGTTTCTTACGGAAATGATTATGCTTTGTAGCTTTATCGGTTATTATAAAAAAGGCAACTTTTGTTATCAAATGATGGCAAGCGGAGGAGCTGCGATTTATCTTGCGGTTTTATTGTTTTTTTTAATTTATAAGCTGCTCAACAATGCGGTCAGAAATTTCGGCGAATTTGTCGAACGGTTTTATTATACAGGAACAATGCTTTTAGTTGGACTTGCTCCTGTTATGTTTGTGTTGTCTGTTATTTTGATGCTTAGCAATATTTGGCTTATACGTAACGAGGGTAAAAAACCAATAAATGCTCTTGGAATTATTTTTGGCATTCTTTGGTTTTTTGCAACGGTATTTACGGTAGGATTTTTATTTTTACCTATAGATAATAATATATTTCAATATATATTTCAATTTTTTAACTTTGCTTTCGGACACAACGTTTTAACATTTATTGTAGGATACTTTGAATGCATGTTTCTTTCAACGGTTGCCAGTTCATATCTTGCTGCCAAATATAAGCCGCCTTATGACAGAGACTATATTATTATTCTTGGTTGCGGGATAAACAGTGACGGAACCCTTAAACCGCTGCTCAAAGACAGAGTTGACAGAGCGATTCAGTTTGAAAAAGAACAGGTTGAAAAAACAGGACAACACGTCATTTTTGTTCCTTCGGGCGGACAAGGTGTTGACGAGTGTGTTTCTGAAAGCGAGGCGATGAAGCGATATTTGATAGAACAAAACATCCCGTCTGATCGTATTTTGAAAGAGGACAAAAGCACCAACACGTTTGAAAATATGCAATTTTCAAAAAAGGTAATCGAATTTCACTGCAATGATATGACAAACAAGAAAATTGCTTTTACTACCACCAACTACCATGTTTTTAGAGGTTATATTTTATCAAAAAAAATCGGTTTTGATGTAAAAGGAATCTCTGCAAGAACAAAGTTCTATTTTTATCCAAATGCATTTTTAAGAGAATTTATCGGTTTGCTTGTTGACAGGAAATGGCAGCATCTTACGGCTATAGCTCTGATTTTGTGTTTGTTTTTAAGTTTGTTTTATTCATTTTGATTTTATCAAAAATTAGTTATGGCATAGAGCGTTGCGCTTAATATTTATTTGATTTTTAAAATAACAAAATTTTTCCAAAATAGGGATCAATATATATATATATAATGAAATAGAGAGATTGTAGCAAAAAAGTGTTGTATTTTATCATACCTTGTGTTAAAATACCTTATGAATGTTAGTATGGATACGAACGTCACTATAAATTCTTAAATATAATATGACAGGAGTTGATTGTATGGCAAGAGTTTCAGGAATTCTCATGCCTATTACCTCTCTGCCTTCTCCTTACGGAATAGGAACTATTGGTAAGGACGCGCGTAAATTTGCTCGTTTTTTGAGATCCTCGGGACAAAAGATATGGCAGATTTTGCCTGTTGGGCCGACCAGCTATGGGGATTCACCTTATCAGTCGTTTTCTACTTATGCAGGAAATCCGTATATGATTGATCTGGATACGCTCGTCAGTGAAGGGCTTTTGAAAAAAAGCCAAATCAAAAAATTTTTTTGGGGCGACAATGACGAAAAAATTGATTACGGCGCAATTTATTTCAGCCGGTTCAAAATATTGCGTATTGCTTATGAAAATTACAAACTTCAGGATGATCAAAAGGCGTTTAGGTCTTTTAACCGCAAAAACTCATTTTGGCTTAGGGACTATGCCTTGTATATGGCGGTAAAAAATCACTTTGACAACAAGGCATGGAATGAATGGGACGACGAGGACATTAAGCAGCGTAAAGAATCTGCTATACGAAAATATACTCGTAAATTCAGAGACGAAATTAACTTTTATAAATTTATTCAGTTTGAATTTTTCAAACAATGGGAAGAGTTTAGAACTTACGTTAATTCGCTTGGTATAAAAATTTTAGGCGATATGCCGATTTATGTTGCTATGGACAGCGCAGATACATGGGCGCATCCGGAGTTATTTTTACTTGATGAAAACAAAAGGCCAATATCGGTTGCGGGCTGTCCGCCGGATTATTTTTCAGAAACCGGTCAGTTGTGGGGGAACCCCTTATATGATTGGGATTATCTGAAGTCTACCGGGTATAAATGGTGGTTCGAACGCATTAAGTCGGCTTCAAAGCTGTTCGATATTACAAGAATCGACCATTTCAGAGCTTTTGACACATACTATGCGATTCCGTATCCCTCAGAGAACGCGATTAACGGCGAGTGGAGACTGGGACCAAACATAGATTTCTTTAATAAAATGAAAGAAGAGCTGGGAGACATTCCGATTGTAGCGGAAGATCTGGGTGAACTTTTTGACAGCGTTAAAGAACTCTTAAAAAAAACCGGATATCCGGGAATGAAGATTTTACAGTTTGCGTTTGACGGCAAGCCCGATAATGACTTTATCCCAAGCAAATATGTTGAAAACAGCGTTGTATATACCGGAACTCATGATAATGACACTGTCATAGGCTGGTATAACTCGGCGCCTGCTTATGAACGCGAAAATTGTAACAAATATTTGGATATACACGAGGGCGACAGTATAAATATGAAATTTATTGAAGCTGTCTATAAAAGCTGTGCAGATTACGCCATTATCCCGATGCAGGATGTTTTGGGCTTAGACAGCACAGCAAGAATTAATACTCCGTCAACTTTAGGCGGAAACTGGGCGTGGAGAATATCTAAAAACGCTCTTACCAAAGAAATTTCCGATACTCTTAAAGAGCTGTCGGTCAGATACTCAAGACTGGAGGAAAAATAAAAATGGGAATAACAATGGAACAACTCAATTCTATTTCGAAATGTGCATTTTGTAAAAAACCTAAGGATTTGACAGTTGAACAGCTTCACCTTGTGCTGGGAAAAGCAATGATGGGTGAAATTGCCGACAACTGGCAAAAGAGCAAGAAAAGACATGAAGACGGACGCCGTGCATATTATTTTTCGGCTGAGTTTTTGATGGGCAGAATGATTTATAATAATTTGTACTGCATGGGTATTCTTAATGAAACCAAAGAACTGCTCAAGAGCAAGGGTATAGATATAAATCAGTTTGAGGAGATTTCGGATGCCGCTCTTGGAAACGGTGGTCTCGGACGTTTGGCAGCTTGCTTTTTAGACAGCGCAGCTACTCAGGATGTTCCGCTCGACGGATATGGAATCTTCTATCGTTATGGCTTGTTTAAACAGCTGATAAAAGACGGTTTTCAGGTTGAAGTTGAAGATAACTGGCTCAAATACGACGATCCGTGGTGCATACGCAGAATGGACCAGACTTGCACGGTAAAATTTGCTGACAGCACTGTTGTTGCAGTTCCGTATGATATGGCTATTATCGGCTATGGAACAAAAAACGTTAACACTTTGAGACTTTGGCAGGCTGAACCTGTTGAAGAATTTGATTTCTTAGAATTTAACAACGGACAATATGACAAAGCCGTAAAGGGTAAAAACGATGCTGAAAATATTTCAAAAGTATTGTATCCTAACGACAATTGCTATGAGGGTAAGGTTCTGAGATTAAAACAGCAGTATTTCTTCTGTTCAGCTTCATTACAGGATATTATTAGAAAGTATAAGAAAAAATACGGCAGAGATTTTTCTTCTTTTGCCAATGTTACTGCTATTCAGCTCAATGATACCCATCCGGTTATATCTATTCCCGAGCTTATTCGTCTTTTGGCTCTTGAGGGTATAGATTTTGACAAAGCATTTGAAATTGCACAAAAGACATTTTCTTATACGAACCATACTGTTATGGGAGAAGCCCTTGAAAAATGGGACATTGACCTTATGCGCAAGGTTATACCTGAGGTTTATGCTATCATTGAGCGTATTAACGAACGCGAGTATCACGACCTTAAATATAAGGGCGTTGATGAGAATACAATAAAGGCTATGCGTATCCTTTCTGACGGCAGAGTTCATATGGCAAGACTCGCTATGTATGTTTCAAGCTTTGTTAATGGTGTTGCATGGATACACACAGAAATTTTGAAAAACGATGTTCTTAAGGAATGGTACTGGATTTATCCTGAGAGATTCCAGAACAAAACCAACGGTATAACACAGCGCAGATGGCTTGGACTTTGCAACCCCGAGCTTGCTGATTTTATCACAGAGCGTGTTGGTGCAGGTTGGTTAAAGGACATGAGTAAATTAGATAAGCTGTCAAAATATATCGACAAAGAAACTGCAAAAGAGTTCAATAAGATTAAATATACCAAGAAAAAACAGTTGGCGGCTTATATCAAGAAAATGGATGATAAAGAAATCAATCCCAAATTTATCTTCGACATTCAGGTTAAGCGCTTGCACGAGTATAAGCGTCAGCTCTTAAATGCTTTCTCTATCATGTGGATTTACTACATGATTAAGGACGGCAAACTTCCTGACTTCCAGCCTACCTGCTTCATTTTTGGTGCAAAGGCTGCTCCGGGATATAAGAGAGCAAAGGCGATAATTAAGTATATCAATGAAATCGCTAATCTTGTAAATAACGATCCTGATACAAAGGATAAATTACAGGTTGTATTTGTTTCTAACTATAACGTTTCTTATGCTGAGAAACTGGTTGTAGCAGCTGATGTTTCAGAGCAAATTTCAACAGCAGGAACAGAAGCTTCCGGTACCGGAAATATGAAATTCATGTTCAACGGAGCTGTAACTTTGGGAACATATGACGGAGCTAATGTTGAAATTACACAGTGCGCAGGCGAAGAAAACGAGTATATTTTCGGTGGCAGAGTAGAAGATATTGAAAGACTCAAAAAAGAAGGCTACGATGCAAAAGCGTTATATGACAGCAACCCGATGATCAAACGTGTTCTCGATACACTTGTAGACGGAACTTTCAGCGACGGCGGAGCAAAGGGAGAAGGAAGCTTTGAAGAGCTGTACAAAGGCTTGATTTTCGGCACTCACTGGCATCAAGCTGATCATTATTACCTGCTTTATGATTTGCCTGATTATGTTGAGACAAAACTCAGAGTTAATAAAGATTATAAAGACAGAATTGCTTTTGGTACAAAGTGCCTGAACAATATAGCAACTTGTTCAAAATTTAGTTCGGACAGAACTATTCTGGAGTATGCTAAAGAGATCTGGAAAGTTAAACAATAATTTTATAAATAAAGTTTAATAAACAGCAAAAAGGAGTGAGTTTGATCTCACTCCTTTTTTGTTTTATAGGATATTTATTATTATAAAATTAACGTTAAATGTGCGCTTTCTGTGTTTTTGAGTTATTTGGCAGAAATCAGATCACATAGTTATCTGCTAAATTGACTTTCATAAGATCAGCTATGGTAATACCGTCAAAATAGTTGTTTATAAGTTTATAGTAGTTTTTCCACATTGCCAGAGTGCGACATTCGGCTGCTTTTTTACAGGGAGGAGCATCAGCCTTTAAGCAAGCTACCGGAGCTAAATCGCCTTCTGTTAAGCGTAAAATATCACTGACTTTATATTCGTCGGGGTCTTTTGTCAGCTTGTAGCCTCCGCCTTTTCCGTGGACGCCTTCTATCATATTGTTTTTAGAAAGCACAGGCAAAATCCGTTCCAAATATTTTAATGAAATTTCCTGTCTGTTTGCAATATCTTTGAGCGGAATGTATTTTCCGTTTCTGTTTTCTGCTAAATCTATAAGAACTCTGAGAGCATATCTTCCTCTTGACGAAATCATTTTATCGCCTCCGGCTTTAATTATACCATAAACTTAGTAGGTAATTCAAGATTTGTAATTCAAAAAATTCAATATGCAAATGGAATTTATCTTTTGGTGTTTTCAAACTCAGTGGTTAAGTGTTATTATATTATTATATATCGTGCAGCATACGTTTTTTGATTCCTGCCTTGTCAAAGGTTAGCGCAATTATAATAAATGCAGATGCCGAACAAACTGCTTGAATTGAGTTTTCGGGCATTTTCCATAAAGCGTCTGCAAAAGCCGATTGTATATTTCCTCCGGCTAACATAACTCTGATGAATTTTGATAAAGAGTATCCGATAATGGTTACAATACCTGACGGAATCACCATTAAAGCGTTTCTTTTAGTCAAAATTTTCTCAGATTTTGAGGAGAAAAATAAAGTGTTTATAGCTTTTATTATAACAGTATAAATAAGCGTTTCAGGATAAACCAGCAAATCGGCTAATCCGCCCCCGATAGCTGACGCAGCAACCGCATAAGGCATGGGTAAAAAGCAGGCTGCAATGTAAATTACGGCGTCGCCTAGATGCACATAACCTCCTGTAGGAGTTTTTATTTGTAAAAAAGCTGTAAGTACTGCGATCATCGCAGAAAACATAGCAGCTATAATGATCTTAAGAGTACGATCTGAAGATTTCTTTTTCAATATAACCACCTCAATATCTGTAAATTTTATAAATTAAAGTAAAAAGTTTGTAATGTTGGATGTTCAGAAGAGTTATAAATATTTGCTAAATCAAAGCAGCAAGAGAGTTTTGATTAGTAATCGTTATATGATTACTCCGCCGCCCAAAACGATATCACCGTCATATAAAACCGCTGCCTGGCCTCGTGTTATTGCTCGCTGAGGGGATTCAAATATAATTTTTGCTCCGTATTCTGTAGGATAGACGGTAGCATCCTGCTCCTTTTGGCGATATCTAGTTTTTACTTTGCATTTTATTTCGTTTTTTAGCTCGTCTCCGCTGATAAGATGAAAATCTGATACTTTTGCCTCTGTGCTGAACAAATCTTCGCTTTGTCCTAAAGTAACAGTATTATTTTTTGCGTTGATATCGCAAACAAAAAGCGGAGATGAAGAAGAAATTCCTAAGCCTTTTCTCTGACCTATAGTATAGTGAACTATGCCTTTGTGAGTTCCTAAAATTTCACCGTTTTTGTCGATAAAATTACCGGGATTTACTTTTTTTGAATATTTTTCTATAAAAGAAGCGTAGTCTTTATCAGGAACAAAGCAGATGTCTTGGCTGTCTTTTTTTTGAGCATTTGCAAATCCGTTTTTCTCGGCAATTTCCCTGACTTTGTTTTTTGTTAAATTTCCTAACGGGAAAAGTGTATGTGAAAGTTCATACTGCGTCATGGAGTATAAGACATAGCTTTGATCTTTTGTATCGTCGATAGCTTTTTTAAGAATATATTTGCCGTCTTTTTGCTCAATTCTTGCGTAGTGTCCGGTTACAACATAGTTGCATTCGAGTTGTTTCATACGGTCAAATAATTTGTTAAATTTCATATATCTGTTGCAGTCGATACAGGGATTGGGAGTAATTCCTTTAATATAGCTGTCGACAAATTTTTTAATTATCTTTTCTTCAAAATCATAGGAAAAATTAAACACATAATATGGGATGCCAAGTTTATAGCATACAAAACGAGCGTCTTCAACGTCTTCTAAAGAACAGCAGGAGCGTTGCGAGTCAGAGACATCATCAGGCAAGCTGTAAAGGCGCATAGTACAGCCTATGCTTTCCATTTTTTGTGTTGTCAAAAGAGCTGCGACAGACGAATCTACACCGCCGCTCATAGCTATCAATGCTTTCATTATTTTTCCTCTTTTTATGTAAAATAAAGTTTGATTATTGTGAATTTCATTATATACGCCAAATCAAAATACTGCAAGCATTTGTTATATAAAAATCATGTAAATAATCAAACTTTATTGAGAATCAAAATTTTTATTTCATTAAGGGCAGGCTCAAACATTTTGGAGTCTGCCCCGTTTAAAATTTGTATTTAGTCAGTAAAAAGCGGTGTGGATAGGTATCTGTCACCCAAGTCAGGTAAAAGAACAACAATTGTTTTACCGGCGTTCTCAGGACGTTTTGCAAGCTGAATTGCTGCAAAAGCGGCGGCACCTGATGATATGCCGACCAAAACTCCCTCTTCTCTGCCTATTGATTTTCCTGTTTTAAAAGCGTCTTCGTTAGAAACGGCAATAATTTCATCATAAATTTTAGTGTTTAGTACGTCCGGCACAAAGCCTGCGCCTATTCCTTGAATTTTGTGGCTGCCGGCAACACCTGTTGACAGAACTGCCGAGGTAGCCGGCTCGACAGCTACGATTTTAATATTTGGATTTTTCTGCTTTAAATATTCGCCAACGCCGGTTATGGTTCCGCCTGTGCCGACTCCTGCCACAAAGATGTCAACTTTGCCGTCTGTGTCTTCGTATATTTCGGGACCGGTTGTTTCAAAGTGAGTTTTTGGGTTTGCAGGATTTACAAATTGACCCGGAATAAAGCTGTTTGGAATTTCTTGTGCCAGCTCATGTGCTTTTTCTATAGCTCCCTTCATACCTTTTGATCCTTCGGTAAGAACAAGCTCTGCTCCGTATGCTTTCATCGTTTGTCTGCGCTCTACGCTCATGGTTTCAGGCATGACAAGGATAACACGATAGCCTCTCGCCGCTGCAACGGATGCAAGCCCTATACCTGTGTTGCCGCTTGTAGGCTCGATAATAACAGAATTTTCTTTGAGTTGACCTTGCTTTTCCGCATCTTCAATCATAGCTTTAGCTATTCTGTCTTTTACAGAGCCCGCCGGGTTGTAATACTCAAGCTTTGCAACTATTTTAGCGTTTAATGAATTTGATTTTTCAATATGAGTTAATTCGAGCAGAGGGGTTTTTCCTATAAGCTGATCGGCTGAAGTGTATATTTTTGACATAACGATATCTCCTTTAAAATATTTTTGAAAATAAATTTTTGCTTTAAATAGATTAACATTGTCCTTAGTAGCAGACTTTTTTAGAAACAAATCATAGAGATTTGTATTTAGTATAAGTCAACATCGAAAAAAGCTTTTATAATTCAACGTTTTCATAATAATCACACCAAAAACTTATTCACTACCTATCTGGTAGGTTGGTGTTATAATAACACGGCTTCGTAAAAATGTCAATGCTAAAATAAAAATAATTTTAAAAATTTTTTATTTTTATTATAACAAATAAAAATCAGCAATTTTGCTTGACTTTTATTTTTATATGTGCTAATATACTTAAAAGTGAATAAGATGAAAATCAGAGTGGGTCTTGACGGATCCGCTCTTTTATGTTGATAGGTAAAGTCAGGAGTGAGAATGTGGCATTAAGCAAAGGAAAAAACACTGTTTCATCTGTTGAAAAACTAGTAAAACCGATAGCAGAAAAGATGGGTCTTGATATCTGGGATATCAGATATCAAAAAGAGGGTGCTGTGTGGTATTTACGTATATTTATTGATAAAGACGGCGGAGTTGATATAAACGACTGTGAAGCTTTATCAAAAGCTGTGGACGCTCCCTTGGATGAGCTCAATCCTATAGACGGCGAATATATACTTGAAGTCAGTTCACCGGGAATAGAACGCGAGCTTTTAAAAGATGAGCATTACAAAAAATATATAGGCGCTGATATTATGGTCAAAATGATACGTCCGATAGAGGGCTTAGGAAGAGAATTCAAAGGCGTTCTTACCGATTACAACGACGGCGAGATATCTATTACCGATCACAGCTTGGAAAACAATATAGTCATCAACAAAAAAGATGTCTCTTATGTCAAGCTCGATGACTTTGATATATAAAACTTTAACATATAACATTTATTACTTATATTAAGAAAGGTTGGATTTTGGAAAATGGCTAGTAATAAAGAATTATTTGACGCACTGAGATTGCTTGAAAAAGAGAAAGGCATTCCTGTAGATTATATGATTACACAAATTAGGAATGCTATTGTATCATCGTGCAGAAAGTTGTATGGAGAAAATGTTACGGATCGTTTGGATTTTAAAATGGATCCTGAAAAAAATGCTTTTTCTGTTAAAATCAAAAAAATGGTTGTTGAAGAAGTTCAAAATGAAAATGCTGAAATTGCTCTTGAAGACGCAAAGCTTATTTCTAAGCGTGCTGAAATAGGTAAAGAAGTAGCTATTCCTCTTAATCCAAAACAATTCGGCAGGATTGCGGTTTCAACTGCTCGTTCTGTTATCAGACAGGGAATTCGCGATGGTGAAAAGGATCAAATGCTGGTTGAGTTCCAGTCAAAGGATCAAGAGATTGCGACAGCTTTAATTGAAAGAGTTGATCCTTCAACCGGAAATGCTACAATAAAATTTGGCAAAGCGGTTGCGGTGCTGCCAAAATCCGAACAGATTGAAAACGAAGTGTTAAAAGAAGGCGACACTGTAAAGGTGTATGTAAGATACATTGACAGAGACAGAAACAAAGAGGGAGATAAAGCCCCCAGGGCGCTTATTTCCCGTACGCACCCTGACTTTGTAAAAAGGTTGTTTGAAAAAGAAGTTCCCGAAATTTTTGACGGCATAGTTGAAATAAAATCCATTTCACGCGAGGCGGGATCCCGTACAAAAATGGCGGTTTATTCTGAGGACGAAGAAATCGATGCAGTAGGCGCTTGTATCGGAACAAAGGGAGCAAGAGTAAACACTATAGTTGAGGAGCTAAGAGGAGAAAAAATAGACATTGTGCTTTATTCCGAAGATCCCAAACAGTATGTTTCGGCAGCTCTGTCGCCTGCTAATGTTTTGAAGGTTGATATTACAGATGAAGAGAAAAAGCAGTGCTGCGCTACAGTACCCGACGGACAGCTTTCTCTTGCTATAGGAAACAAAGGACAGAATGTCAGACTGGCTGCAAAGCTTACAGGATATAAAATTGATATTCGCCCCGAAAGCGGCTTTTGGGGTGAAGATATAGAGGAAGAAACAACAGAAAACGCAGAAGCATCAGAATCAGAGGAATAAAAATAATCAATAATTAAGATAGTAACTGATATTATATCGGAGGTTTAAAAGTGACCAACAGAAAAGTTCCGCTTAGAAAATGTATCGGATGTAACCAAATGAAAGACAAAAGAGAGCTTGTTCGCATAGTAAAAAACAAAGAAGGCGATATAAGTGTTGATATAACCGGAAAAGCAAACGGCAGAGGTGCATATATTTGTAAAAGCGAAGAGTGCCTCAAAAAGGCCAGAAAAGCCTCCAGGCTCGAGCGAGCTTTTTCGTCGCAAATATCAACTGAGGTTTATGATAAACTGCAAGAGGAAATCAAAGATGAATGACCGTATTCTCTCGTTTTTAGGCTTGTGTAAAAAAGCCGGTAAAATACAGATGGGGATGGACGTTACAGTAAAATGTGCAAAAGAGCATAAAGCTAAGCTTATACTCGTTGCATCTGACTTTTCTCATAACAGCGAGAAAGATATAAAAAAAGTTGCTGAAAATTTTGATATCACAGTTATAAAATTACCATATACTAAAGACGAACTTGGTTTTGTGTTATCAAAGCTTTGCGGTGTTATATGTATAACAGATGAAGGTTTTGCAAAGAGAATCGAAGAACTGATACTGGAAAAACAGGAGGAAAACACATGGCTATTACAATAAAATATAAAGTCAAAGAAGTTTCTGCCGATTTAGGTGTTACATCAAAAGAAGTAATCGGTGTTTTAAAAGAATATTGCGGCGTTGAGAAAAAGACCGTGACAGCTCTCGAAGAAAATGAGCTTGATGTAATTTTTGACTATTTTACTCAAAAAAATGCGGTAGAAGATTTGAGCGCTTACTTTGCAGTGCGTGATAATGCAATTGAAAAAGCACAACAAGAAGCTGAAAAGAAAAAAGAAGAAGAAAAGAAAAAAAGAGAAGCTGAAAAAGATAAGCTTCGTCCGGATAAAGCAAAAAAATCGGAAAAAGCTAAAGAAAAACCGGCGGCGAAAACCGAAGAAACCGTAAAAGCTGATCCGACTAAAGAAATAGACTTAAAAAGCGAAATCAAATCAAAGCGCGGCAAGGGCAGAGTTATTGATACAAGCGCTGCGATTGTCAATGTAGATAAATACAATCAAAAATATGATGATTTGGCGCTTGATAAGGTTAAAAACGAAAACAATATGTCTTCTAAAAAGCAGAAGATCAATCAAAAATCCAAGCAGCGCAACAGAAGGAACACCAAGCGCGAGACTGAGCAGGAGAGACTCAACAGAATTTCTGCCGAGCGTAAAGCAAAGCAGATGACTATTTTGGTTCCCGATGAAATAACGGTAGGCGATTTGGCTCTTAAACTCAAAGCAACGGTTGCAGAAGTTGTAAAAAAAGCATTTTTAATGGGGACTATGGTAACTGCTAATGATGTAATAGACTTTGATACCGCATCTTTGATAGCTATGGAATTTCACGCGAAAGTTGAAAAAGAGGTTATTGTTACTATTGAAGAACGCATTATAGACGACAGCGAGGACGACGAGGAGAATCTTGTTGGTCGTGCACCTGTAGTTGTTGTTATGGGTCACGTTGACCATGGTAAAACCTCTTTGCTCGACTATATTCGTAACGCTCATGTTACCGATACCGAAGCCGGCGGAATTACCCAGCATATCGGTGCATACAGAGTTAAAGTGAACGACAGAGACATTACCTTCCTGGACACTCCCGGACATGAAGCGTTTACCACTATGCGCGCAAGAGGAGCACAGGTAACTGATATAGCTATTTTGGTTGTAGCTGCCGACGACGGAATTATGCCTCAGACGGTAGAAGCGATCAACCATGCAAAGGCAGCGGGAGTTTCTGTAATAGTAGCTATAAATAAAATGGATAAACCGGGAGCAAATCCCGAGCAGGTAAAACAACAGCTGACAGAGCATGAGCTTATTCCCGAAGAATGGGGCGGAGACATTCCGTGTGTTCCTGTATCAGCCAAAACAGGCGACGGCATGAATGAACTTTTGGAAATGGTGTTGCTTGTTGCGGATATGAAAGAGCTTAAGGCTAATCCCGACAGAAAAGCTAAAGGTACGGTTATTGAAGCCCGCCTTGATAAGGGCAGAGGTCCTGTTGCAAGCATACTTGTACAAAACGGAACTTTAAATATAGGAGATATTGTAGTAGCCGGTACTGCCGTAGGTCACGTCAGAGCAATGACCGATGACAAAGGTAATAAAATAAAGACTGCAGGACCTTCTGTTCCTGTAGAAATTACCGGTTTAGATGATGTGCCTGTAGGCGGAGATACCTTTAACGCAGTGTCTGATGAGCGACTTGCAAGAGAGCTTGTACAGCAGCGTAAACAAGACCAAAAAGAAGAACAGTTTAACGCTCAGACTAAGGTAACGCTTGATAATCTGTTCGATCAAATGAAGCTTGGCGATATAAAAGAGCTTAAAATTATTGTAAAAGCTGATGTGCAGGGCTCGGTAGAAGCTGTCCGTCAGTCGCTTGAGAAGCTTTCTAACGACGAAGTAAGAGTAAATATCATTCACGGTGCGGTAGGCGCTGTAAATGAGTCGGACGTTATGCTCGCTAACGCTTCAAATGCGATTATCGTAGGCTTTAATGTTCGTCCCGACGCTACAGCTCAGCAAAATGCTGAACGCGACGGCGTAGATATGCGTATGTATAGAGTTATATATGATTGCATAGAAGAGATAGAGAGCGCAATGAAGGGTATGCTCGCACCGAAAACCAGAGAGGTAATTCTCGGTACGGCAGAGGTCAGAAATATTATCAGGATTAAATCTGTCGGCAACATCGCAGGTTCGTACGTTAAATCCGGTAAAATTCAGCGCGGCGCCGGAGTTAGAGTTGTACGTGACGGTATTATTATCGCAGATGATCATATAGGCTCTTTGCAGCGTTTCAAAGACTCTGTAAAAGAGGTTGCAGAGGGATACGAATGCGGTATCGGACTTGAGAAATTTAACGATATTAAAGAGGGCGATATCTTTGAGGTGTTTACTATTGAAGAATATCGTGAGGACTGATTTAGTTAAAGTAAGGAATTTATTATGTCTAATCATAAATTAGGAAGAACAACTGAAGATATAAAGCGAGAGCTTACGGCTATTTTCAGAGAATTAAAAGATCCCAGAGTAACGTCGTGCTTTTTGTCAATTGTCAGGGTAGAGGTTACAAACGACCTATCTTATTGCACGGTATATATCAGCGCTTTGGAGGGGATGCAGAAGGCAAAAGAGGCGAAAAAGGGCTTGCGGTCCGCTTCGGGATATATAAGACGTGAACTTGGTCATAGGCTAAAGCTGCGTCATGTTCCCGAGCTTATTTTTACGCCGACTGATTCTATTGAATACAGCGCTGAAATTTCGCGTATATTGGGGAGTTTGAATATTAAGGAGGACAGCGATGAGGAGAATAACGCTGGGTGAAGTATGCACTTTGTTAAAAGAAAATAATAATTTTCATATTTTGACGCACAACTATCCCGACGGCGATACTCTGGGAAGTGGGTTTGCCCTTTGCTGTGCTCTAAGAAAACTTAAGAAAAAAGCCAATGTAATAGTAGACGGAAATTATCCGTCAAAATTTACATATCTTAACGAAAACTATAAAGATCAGAATTTTGTGCCTCAGTATATAGTTAGCGTTGATGTAGCTTCCAGAGCGTTGTTGACTAAAAATGTACAACAAGAATATGAAAAAATTAATCTTAGCATTGATCACCACGCAACTAACACTATGTTTGCAGAAAATGTATACGTAGACGGGCAGTGCGCTGCATGCTGTGAGATTATTTATCAAATCATCTTAGATCTCGGCTTAGAAATTGACGAAGATATGGCTGCGTCTATTTATACCGGGGTTTCGACAGACACAGGCTGTTTTTGTTATTCAAACACCACAGAAAATACACATATAATTGCAGCAAAAGTTATGCCTTATTGTGACTGGAAAAATATCAATCAGATCAATTTTGCGATTAAATCACGCGCTAAACTTAAGATGGAGCGTATGGTTTATGACACAATGGAGTTTTATGCAGGAGGCAAGTGCGCTATAATATATACAACTCTTGCCATGCAAAAAGCTCTTGGAGCAGGCGACGATGAGATGGAGGGGTTGGCGTCTATTCCGCGCGAGATAGAAGGTGTTTTGATGGGCATCACCATGCGGCAAAAGGACGACGGAACGTTTAAAATTTCTGTTAGAACTAACGGTGATATAGATGCCGCTGAGTTTGCAGCAAAATTCGGCGGAGGCGGACATAAAGGCGCAGCGGGCTGCTCAATCAAGGGAGACCTTTCAACAGTCAAATATAAGCTTATCAAAGCAGCAGAAGAGTTTCTATGAACGGCGTATTAGTTATCAACAAAGAGCAGGGATATACCTCTTTTGATGTTGTTGCCGTTGTCAGAAAAACGTTGAATATCAAAAAGATAGGGCATACAGGCACCTTGGATCCAAATGCGACTGGAGTACTTCCTGTTTTGTTGGGATCTGCGACAAAAGCGCAGGATATTATGCCTGATTCGGATAAGGTGTATTTGGCGGATTTTAAATTTGGCGAAAGCACAGATACACTTGATATATGGGGAAAAGTGATTGACAGATCAGACAAAAAGGTGACTCTAGCCCAGTTTAACGAGATTTTGACTAATTTTACAGGAGAAATAGAGCAAGTACCGCCGATGTATTCCGCTGTATCTGTAGGTGGAAAAAGGCTGTATGAGTTCGCCAGAGAGAATATCACGGTAGACAGAAAAAGCAGAAAAGTGACAGTTTATTTATTAAGGCTTTGTAGTTTTGATGAAGAAACTCAGGCAGGCAGAATAGAGGTAAAATGCTCGAAAGGCACATATATCCGTACGCTGATTGACGATATAGCTAAAGCTTTAGGTACTTGCGGCGTAATGACTGCGCTTAGTAGGATCTATGCCTGCGGTTATAGCATCAGCGAGGCGATAACTTTAAAAGAGCTAAAAAGTTTTATAGACGAAGGTACAGTGGAAAAACATATAAAAAGCACAGAAAGCATTTTTAAAAACTATGATGAGGTAAAAGTTAGCGATAAACAGGCTATACGTTTTTCAAACGGAAATCCGCTTGACCTTTACAGACTGAATAAAACTCAAAACTTTGAAGATAAAAAGATATTTCGCGTAAAAGACAAAGGCGGAGTATTTTTGTCACTCGGCATAGTTGATACAGCAAAAAACGAACTTAAAATGTACAAGCATTTTTAAGATTTTTCATATTCAGAAACAGTCTTTTGATAGTAATATTTTTAAAAGCAGACTTGACATTTGTGCGCAGAATTTAGAAACGCAGCGTTAAATTTGCAGAAAAGGTATGTGTCGCAAGTTCTGTTTGCCTTAAATATAACTTTGAAAGGAGCAAAATATTATGGGTGATTCAATTTCAAGTAAACCTAAACATATAAAAAAACAAAGGCGTGGACCACGCGTTATATTTTATATAATTTGCGGGGTGCTTTTGGTAGTGTTTTGCTTTTCTGCATTTAAATTAACCGACGGATTATTAAAGTCAAAGCATGAGAAAGAGGCGTTTGAAGAACTTGCAGAGATTGTTGCAAAAAATGTGCCGGCGACTAAAGATGAACAAACAAAAAACACCTCTGATAAAAATCCGGATTCAAACTCTTCGGATGATTCAAAAGGCTCTGATGCACTTGTTCAGTATGTCACGATTTATGAAATGAATAACGATTTCTTTGGCTGGATTTCTATAGACGGAACTAAAATAAATTATCCCGTTATGTATTCTCCCGACAGCCCGGAATACTACATAAATCATGCGTTTGACGGATCAGTTTCAGTTAGCGGCGTTCCGTTTGTTGACAGCAGATGTTCTACTGACGGAAAGTATTTTTTGATTTACGGTCATCACATGAATAACAAAACCATGTTTGGTGAGCTTCCCTATTATGCTGATCAAAGCTACTGTGAGGCTCATTCTGTAATAAACTTTGATGTTTTAAATGAAGAGCGAGAATATCAGGTGGTTGCAGCGTTTTACAGCAAAGTCTATGATGAAAAAGAAACCGATAAATTTAGATATTACGACTATTATGATCTGTCTGATAAGGATGTGTTTGAAGATTACGCCAGACAGGTGAAGAATGAAGCTTTATATGACACAGGCATTGAATTGAATTACGGCGATGAGCTTATTACGTTGTCTACCTGTAACTACCACACAAAAGACGGCAGATTTGTCGTAGTAGCTAAAAGAATTGGTTAAAAATAAAAACTGCATAGCTGTTCAACACTTGGCAGCTGTGCAGTTTTTTGTTAACGTTTTTTAATTTTTATATTCAAAAATTGTAGTTTCCAACTCGAGACATTTCCAGCTTTCGCCTAAGATATTATAGTATTCAAATTTAGAATTTTTTGTGTCTTTAAATCCTGCTGCTTTATAACAATTATAGGCGGCTGGGTTATTTTCAAATACACCCAGCGTAACTTTTTCTGCTTTTAATATTTCAAAGGCGTATTTTAACGATAGAGATATCATCTCTTTTCCCAAGCTCTGTCCTCTTTTTTTATCATCAACAATGATAAAACCAAATCGCAAAATTTTCTTATCTTTATCTGTAAAACGCATAATAAGATGACCAATTATACCGCTTTCATCAAAAGCGGTCATAGCAAAAAAATCATCTGACATAGCGAAAGAATTGTAGTGAGCGTTTATATCGTCGGCGGTAATGGGATAGTGATCATATCTGTCGGCGCACCATTGTCTGAATGAAAATTCGTTTTTTATCCACGAAACAATAGTTTTTGCGTCACAGGCTTTATATGGTCTTAATCTAATCAAAACAATTACCTCTTTATATCAAATTATGTAATATCTTTTGCAGTTAAAAATTTTACGCTGCGTTCTATAGAATCCTTGGAATTTTCAAAATCTTTGCCGGCGTTTCTATAATCAAACATAGTTGTAAATTTTGTCACGTCATCATAAAGGGCGTTGATATAATTTTTGCACAAAGAAGTTGTAACATCGCAAAATTCGGACAGATATTTTTTATCAATGCTTTTTTTATTCAGATTCTTCATTATAAAAGCGAAGTGTTCAAGGCAAAGGTACTTTTGATTTTTGTAAAGCTTTCGAAATTCTTCATCTATGCCATATTGCGCGAATACTGTTTTTAAAAGATGGATGATGTCGTGCTCTATCCTGTCGCAAACATAGCAAGAGGTTGAAAGCTTATCTATATATTCAAGACTTGATTTAGATAATATAGTGTTTGATTTTTCTTTAAAAACCGCATTACGGATTTCGTCCAAATGAGTTTGTAAAAGCAAAGCGTTTGAAAGCCGCGGGCCGTGTTTTATCATTTTTTCATAGTGATGATGGCAAAATCCTTTTTTATTTGTAACAACGCGTACGTCGGGCGCCATCATAGCAGAACCGGTAATAAACTCAACATACTGTTCTTCGAGCATATTGTGCATATTGCAGATAGGGCAGCCGTCGCTCATTTTAAAAATATCGTTGATCGGGATGGTACATATATTTTCTTTCAAATTATCACAACCTTGTTCTTGAATGCTTCGCAGATATTATTATAGCATATTATTATAAATTGTGATATAATTATTTTATAATTTTATGAAATGGTAAAAGTGGAAAATGAAAGAGAAAAAGATTATATTTGAAAATATTACAGACCTTGATTTAGCGCAAACACTAGACTGCGGTCAGGCTTTCAGATGGACTGAAAATCCGGATGGTACATTTTGCGGCATAGTTAATAAAACGATAATTAAGGCAGAACTGAAAGACAGCGCTTTAACTCTTTATGGGGCGGATGAAAAACAGCGGGAGTTTTTTAAAACTTATTTTGATTTAGATTATGACTATCAAAAAGCGAAAGAATTTTTAAGCGGAACGCATTTGGTCATGAGTGACGCTGCAAAGTTCGCCGGCGGTATAAGAATTTTGCGCCAGGATTCATTTGAAGCGTTAATATCTTTTATTATATCGCAAAATAATAATATATCTCGCATAAAAGGGATAATCGGCAGGTTGTGCGAAAATTTTGGCGAAAAAATAGGTGACGGTGATAATATAAGCTACGCCTTTCCAAAGGTTGAAGTTCTTGCTTCTTTATCAAGAGAAGATTTAGCGCCTATAAGAGCCGGATTTAGAGACAGATATATTATTGATGCAGCAAAAAAGGTTGAAAACGGTGAGATTGATTTAGAAAAAACAGCAAAAATGAATTATGCCGACGCTCAAAAAGAATTGATGAAAATTAAGGGAGTCGGCGTTAAAGTTGCTGACTGCGTTCTTTTATATGGTATGCATCGCTTAGAATCTTTTCCGAAAGATGTTTGGATGAAGCGAGCAATGAGCGTCCTTTTCTCAGATATGGACAGCGCTGTGTTCGGCGAATACGCAGGTATAGCACAACAATATATTTTTCATTACTCACGTATGCATCCTGAGCTTTTTAAACAGTGATTTTTCTTTATAATTTTTAACCACCCCGCTTTGTAAAAAATTTTTATAAATACAATTTTAAAAATAAAAATTTTACATAAATAAATCTTTTGCCGATACAAAAAATAATATCGGGGTGTTTTTATGAATGATAATGAAATGCTTAATTTTATATACAAAAACGCACAAATGGGAGTTGTAGGAATTGACGCGGTTGAAAGTTTCTCTCAATCTTCACAAATGGTAAGAGAGTTAAAAGCACAAAAACAGGAATACAACAAAATTGCCGAAACAGCGAAAAGCATTATAAAACGCAAAAACGGTAAACTCAAAGAAATCCCCGAAGCAGAAGAAAAAATGGTCGGCGTTATGTCGAGAATGAAGCTTATTATGAATAGCACCGACTCAAAAATTGCACAGATGATGATACAGGGAAGCGCTATGGGAATATCAAAAATAATCGAGCACAAAGACGATTATGACGGCAAAAGCCGAGCGGTTGTATCCTTAGCTAATAAGCTGAAAAAAACCGAAGAATATAATATAGATAATATGAAAGCGTTTTTGTAAGTTTATTAAATGCTCAGAAAACGGACAGCAGAAATTTATGTTGTCCGTTTTTTGTTTACATTTTTCTATTATTGATATATAATAACTACTGAATAAACACCAACTTTCCGTTGGCATTTGGGTGAAATACATTTTTATTTAATTTTGTCTCAAAATTTGAGGTTTGTTTCAGAATGTATCAGTAAAACTTTGGAGGATAAAATGGAAGTATTATTTATAGCTGCCATGCTGTTACTATTGATTTCAACAGATTTTTGTTTGTCCTCTACATTTTCTATCGAAATCGAGGCAAAGAAGCCAAGCGCATTTATGAAAGCGCGTTGCTTGCTTAAGTAGACACTGATTAATTCGGATGCGTAAATCGCACCGTCAGATTTTTCGTTAGAGTGTACAAATAATCCGCGTGCATAATGACGTATGGATAGGGATGCTACTCAATAAATAGTTAACTTGACAAAATCCTGTTGAAAAAATCAACAGAATATGATATATTCTATTTATAGATAATTAGTATAATGATAGGAGTGAGAAGGGTGGAGAAGTTTGTTATCACAATTAACCGTTACTGCGGTTCCGGTGGAGCGACCGTCGGAAGAAAAATTGCCGAAAAGCTGAATATCAGTTTTTATGACAAAGAGATGATTGATTTAGCCAGCGAAGAAAACGGAATGCTTACTCAGGCAGACGAACGTGTCAGAGACTCGCTTTTTTCACGGGTTGCAGATGACGGATATGACGGAAATCTGATCACTCCCGAGAGCTCTGATTTTGTACCGTATCAGGATCTGTTTAATTATCAGGCTAAAATCATCAGAGATTTGGCCGATAAGGAAAATTGTGTGGTAGTAGGACGCTGCGCGGATTTTGTGCTCAGCGAGCATGAAAATTTGATTCGTGTGTTTATTTCTGCGGATGAACAGACTTGTATTCAAAATGAGATGAAACGCCTTGATATAACTAACCGTCAGGCTAAGGAGCGCATCAACAAAATCAATTTGTACAGAAAAGCATACTATCGTCATCATACGGGCATGTCTTGGCACAGCACGCGCCACTATGATATCAGTCTGAGCACCAGCAAGCTGTCTTATGATGAGTGTGCCGATATGGTGATAGAATATTTAAATAAGGTGTTGGCAAAAAATAAAGATGAATAAAAAGAAACGACACACAAAAGAGGCGCTTGTCGCTTTAGGAATTTCTTCTGTATTGCTTGCTTTGGTTATCTTTGCGAGCATTTGGTATGAGAATCATTTTAATGTGAAATTTGATACGATCGGCATGATAGTCTCAGATGCAATCGGCTTTGTGTTGGTATTTTTCATTATTTTTCATTATGAAAAGCGTACGAACGACGGCAATGATTGAGTGGGAGTAATCCCCAAACCGCCAAAAAGCGTATAAACAAGCGGTTTCTGCCGTGTGATTGTCCTCGTTGGCAACAGAATGGCAACATTATTTGAATTATTGTAAAAATATAGAGCTATCAGATTTTCTGTAAGTCTGATAGCTCTTTTTGTTTTGCGTTATTAGTCTTTGTTTATTTTGTCTTGGAACGATGCTGTCATAGCTTCGCTCAATTCCTGTGAGGGAGCTTTCGCATAATTGACATTGGTATACTTTGGATAGTTATAACGCCACTTGTCGTAATCGTCTTTGCCGATTTCGCCATTGCGGTATTTTTCACGCTCTGCGCACCAAACGTGAAGCTCGTCTAAAAGATTTCTTGCTTCTCTGCTGTTGAATGGATCAACACGCATAATGATCTCGCCGTCTCTTTTCTCAATCGTCAGCCCGTAAATGTCTTCTAAGGTAAATAGAGTGTGCATAAGACCAATATAGGAATCAATATCAGGTACGTTTAATGCGTCGGGAGATATGCCGAATACCTCCGCAAGTTTATTTGTTAAATCTGCTTTCGGCGATCTGGTGCCGGATTCATACTGTGCCATTCGGATGTCTGCGGTTTTCTCAGGAAAACCTACTAAACAGCCTAAATATTTTTGTGTCATTCCACGCAGATTTCGGAAAAATCTAATTCTTTCACCAATAGCCATCATTAATTGCCCCTTTTTTGTTTTGATATAACTATAATAACATATATGTTTAGTATATGTCAAGCCAACCAAAACAAAAAAGTTAAATATTTTCTTCAAATGCACTTGACATAAACAAAAATGTTTAGTATAATGATATTAAACAAATAGCGTTAAGTTATTGGTTTAACCGTTGTACGCCACGGTAATGACGTATCCGCTCGGGCGAATCGGAATGCGGTCAGAAAGTATCCGACACTAAATAACAATAATAATATTTTTCAGAAAGGGGGAATTTGAATGGACGGTACAAGCTTTATGAGTGTTGATGAGGTAGCTCAGACACTGGGGGTTTCTAAATCCTACGCCTATAAAATCGTACATCAGCTTAACGCCGAACTTAAGGCAGAAGGCTATTTAACGATTTCGGGGCGAGTAAATAAACAGTATTTTATTGAGCGCACCTGTTACGGTGTGACAAAGAAAGAGAGGTAACTATGTCAGTATATAAAGAAGAAAAGACAAACACTTGGCGAGTAATATATCGCTACACCGACTGGAACGGAGAACGTAAACAGTCACAAAAACGGGGCTTTAAAACCAAACGAGAAGCGCAGGCTTGGGAGCGTGAACAGCTCAATAAGCTCAGTGGCGACTTAGATATGACGTTTAAAAGCTTTGTTGAACACTACACCGAAGATATGAAGTCAAGGATCAAGGAAAACACTTGGTCAACCAAAGAGCATATTATCGAAAAAAAGCTGCTCCCTTATTTCGGAAAGCTGAAAATGTGTAATATTACGCCACAGCAGATTATCACCTGGCAAAACACATTGATCAACCACAGGGACGATAACGGTAAACCATATTCTCCGGTATATTTGAAAACTATCCAGAACCAGCTTTCAGCTATCTTTAATCACGCTGTCAGGTTTTATAACTTGAAAGAAAATCCCTGCAAGAAAGCGGGCAGTATGGGCAAAAAACAAAACCGAGAAATGCTGTTTTGGACAAAGGCGGAATATCTCAAATTTGCCGAAGCAATGATGGATAAAAACGTTTCATATTATGCCTTTGAAATGCTCTATTGGTGCGGATTACGATTAGGAGAATTGTTAGCACTAACATCTGCTGATTTCGATTTTGAAAAGCGGACGGTAAGAATCAACAAATCCTATCAGCGTATAAACGGCGAGGACGTTATTACCGATCCGAAAACGACTAAGAGTATCCGCACAGTAACAATGCCTGATTTTCTCGCCGAAGAAATGCAGGACTACATCAAATCCATTTATGGCGTACAGCCCGATGACAGAATATTTTTGATTACAAAAAGCTATTTGCATCGGGAGATGAAACGCGGCAGTCAAGAAGCTGGCGTAAAACGCATACGCATACACGATTTGCGACACAGCCACGTTTCGTTGTTAATCGAAATGGGCTTTTCGGTGGTAGCTATAGCAAACCGTGTAGGACACGAGAGTATAGACATCACTTACCGCTATGCTCATATGCTTCCTACGGCGCAGAATGAAATGGCTGCAAAACTGAATGTGGAAAGGGGAATAGAGGATGTCAGCTAAAAACAGAGACAGAAAAAACCGCTGGCGTTGCAAGACAGTAGGTTTTAATGTATCGCCCGAAGAAAACGATCAAATCAATTTTGCTGTTAAGCTTTCCGGGCACACCAAACAGGATTTTTTAATCAGCAGAGTATTAAACAGAGATATTATCGTGCAGGGCAATCCGAGAGTATATAAGGCTTTGAAAAATCAGCTCGTCTTAGTCTTGGATGAACTGAAACGCATAGAAGCAGGAGCAGGCATTGATGACGAGCTGCTCGACAATATCAAATTAATTACCGTTACGCTAAACGGTATGAAGGAGGAATGCGAATGGACGCCTTAAATGAAATGACTGCCCTTAATGCTTCTGTTGGCGCAGAAGCAGGACAGCCATTCACAAAATCTAACACCACTATTATAAACGATAACGATTCAGATTTCAATAGGTTTGATGAAATTAACGACCTCTGCGATATTGACGAATCGTATTTACACACAGTCTCGATGAGCGAGCTGTTTGACAGCGCCTATCAGAGTAAGCCGCCGATCATCGACGGCTTGCTCTACCGGGGAACATATCTTTTCGCCGGCTCGCCGAAGATCGGTAAGAGCTTTCTGATGGCACAGCTTGCCTATCACGTCAGCACAGGCACAAAGCTGTGGGGCTTTGATGTGCGGCAGGGCAAGGTGCTGTACCTTGCTCTGGAGGACAATTATCCGAGATTGCAGAAGCGGCTTTACCGTATGTTCGGAACATCCGAAAATGAAAACCTGTTCTTTTCGGTATCAGCTCATCAGCTCGGCAATGGTTTGGACGAACAGCTCGACGGCTTCTTACAGAAGCACCCTGACACTTCGCTGGTGATTATCGACACCTTGCAAAAGGTCAGGGAGGTCGGCGGCGAAAATTACAGCTACGCCAACGACTATCAGATCATCACGAAGCTAAAGAGTTTCACGGACAAACACAACATTTGTATGTTGGTTGTCCACCATACACGCAAGCAAACAGCTGACGATAAGTTCGATATGATTTCCGGCACTAACGGCTTGCTCGGCGCTGCGGACGGAGGATTCGTTCTTTCCAAAGATAAGCGCACGAGCAATAACGCCACGCTTGAGGTATCCGGCAGAGATCAACAAGACCAACGTGTGTACTTGAAGAAGAACACGGAAACGCTGGTGTGGGAGCTTGACAAAATCGAAACAGAGCTTTGGAAAGCGCCACCTGAGCCGTTGCTCGAGAGGATCGCCGAGAGGGTGACCGCCGACAATCCTAACTGGTGCGGAACGCCGACGGAGCTGTGCGAATATCTCGCCGTTGACATCAAACCAAACGCTATCACGCAAAAGCTGAATGTCAATGTCAATCGTCTGATGGACGATCACAAGATCGCCTACCACTACAAGCGCACTCACGAAGGGCGCAAGATCACGCTGACCTATGAGGGCAGCGTGTCAAAGCGTGACGGCTGTGACAGCGAATGTGGGGTGTGTGAAACACCGACACAGCTGACACGGACTGACACGCACTAAAGTTTAGGCGGGGTGCAGGGAGCCCTTTTTAAAGGGCTGCCCTTGCCTCCCAGCGGGCGCAAAACCTGCTCGCAGGTTGCATTTTTGATAGCCCTGCTGTCAAAAGTGCTTTTGCGTTACTCTTGGCAAGAGTAACAGAACCCGAGTAAGTAATTCAGTAAAAAGATAGATGAATATTATTAGAGATTTGAGGTAGATAAATGAAGAGAACGATCAGCGCTATGGTGGGTAAAGGCTCTGTCACGCACAACAGCCGAGCGTTTACGGCGGAGAACGTGGACAGCGAGCGTACCCATTTGAATATAGATTACTGTAATGAGCCAATCAAGAAAGTGTATCACGAAATGTTTGATGAAGCTCTGAAACAGTACAACGATAAACAGAAACGCAAGGACAGAAAGATAGCCGATTATTACAAGCATATTGAGTCCGGAAAGCAGGAAAAGCTGTTCCACGAGATCATCTTCCAAATAGGCAACAAGGACGATATGTCTGCGACAGGAGAACACGCCGAGCTTGCGAGGACAATCCTCGACGAATACTATCAAGGCTTCCAAGAGCGCAATCCCTACCTGCGAGTGTTCTCCGCTCACCTTCATATGGACGAAGCGACGCCGCATATCCATATCGACTTTGTACCGTTCACCACCGGGAGCAAGCGAGGTTTGGAAACACGAGTTTCGCTGAAACAGGCTATGCTCAATATGGGCTTCAAAGGCGAGGGCAGGAGTGACAACGAACTGAATCGCTGGATACTTTCCGAAAAGAAAGTCCTCGCTCAGATTATGGAGCGGCACGGTATCGAATGGGAGCAGAAGGGTACTCACGAGCAACACTTGTCCGTTCTTAATTACAAAAAGCAGGAGCGAGCCAAAGAGGTTGCCGAGCTTGACAGGGAGATCGAGGAAAAGCAGTTGGAGGTCAAGGGTCTGAAAGCGACGGTTGAGAAAATCGAGGAAGCAAAGGAGCTTCTCGGCGACGTCGAAAAACAGCTTGACGAAGATCCGCAACTGCAACTCCCTGAGCCGCAGGGCTTGATGACGGCAAAGAGCTACAAGAAAAAGTTTGTAGATCCGCTGATTAACCGGTTAAAAAACCTTGTCCGAACCGTCCTCGCCAAAAGTTATCAGGGCTGGGAGAATTACCACCGTATCAATAATCTGAACGGCAGATTGCACCGTGAAAACGAGCATCTGAAATATGAAAACTCCAAGCTCAAAGAGCTCAACGGTATGCTCCGAGAGCAGAACAAAGCCTATCGTCTGTTGGAAAAGGTTTTCGGAAAGCGTAAGCTCAATGAGATCGTCGAGCAGGCGAGAGGATTCAAAAAGTCAAAACAGCGTGACGCACGCTAATATATTATGAAAGGTTGATGAACAATGGAAAAGAGAATTTACGACAAAAAGACAGGTATTCACTACGAGCTGCAAGGCGATTATTATCTGCCCTGCCTGACGCTCCCCGAACAGCCAAAGGCAGAAATCGGAATATGGGGCAAGCGGCATTTACGGTACATCAAGCAGCACCACAAAATCCGCTATACCAATCTGATGACAACCTGTAAGCTCACCGCATATCTCGCCGACATTGACGAGCAGGCAGAGGATATGTTCTTTCGGTTAGTAAAACAACTCGCCGAAAAAGAAGGCGTAACCGAACAGCTCAAAGCAGAAAATCAAATGTTGTGGGTTGCAAGGATGAACAATATCCGCAACCGAGCAACAGAGATTGTAAATACAGAGTTGGTTTACACCTGATAAGTGCAGCCGCCAAGTGGGTTAACCTCCTGCTTGGCGGCGTTTTCTATTGACAAATGAGGCGGACGATGTTATTATTATGTTACTATTAGTAATATCGGAGGGATGGGTACGGACTATATTATTCTTGGGTTGTTAATACTCAGCAACAGGACAATTTATCAATTGAGAAGCCGAATTGATAAAGGGCTGAATATTATGTACAGCAGCAGCACCGGAAGCATTCAGGCAGCTATAAAGAAACTCCTGAATAACGGATACATTGATTACCGTGATATTCAGGATAATGGAAAGAAGAAAAAAGAATACTATATTACCGATGCCGGCAGACGGGAATTTAACAACTGGATTAACAGCCCCATTGATTCTGCGGGGATAAAGTGTCCCGAACTATCGAAGATTTATTTTATGGGTTTTTCAAAACAGGAAAACCGTTTTGAAAATACTCAGGAGTACATTACTGAATTAAAGAATAAATATGATTCATTGAAGATGATTTGCGATGAATCAGGATTATTCATACGATCAATCAATTACGATAATTTGGATAATGAAGCGAAAGATATTATTTTTTATCAGCTTGCTGCCGCGCGTTTTGGGCGTGATTTAATGTCTTTTGCAATCAAGTGGTATGAACAATTTTTAATTGAAATGAGGAAATGTGATGAATAGACAAAGAAAAGCAATCATAGAAGCAAACAAAGTATCAACAGTTGAAGAGTTTGTTTTGGGCGGTTATCTGCAGAAGGTGCTGATAGAAGGAAAATACGAGAATCTTCCAGTAGTTATTACGTTGCACGGCGGTCCGGGTTCACCAATTCCGTTCTGCGTCGGTGCAAGAGGCTTGTTTCCCGAATTCACGGATAACTGTATTCTTGTGTCTTGGGATCAATACGGTTGCGGTATCAATAATGCAAAGCTGCCCGACGATGTATCTATTAATGACTTTGTAAATATGACCATTGAGTTAATTAAGGAAATCAAAAGAAGATTCCCTCAAAATGCTGTTTGGCTTTTAGGAATGTCTTGGGGATCGGTTTTATCTGCAATGGTTGCGGAAAGGTCTTCTGAAATAATTGACGGGGTGATTACATATGGTCAGGTGCTCTATCAGCTGATGCAAAGCCAAGAAACAATAGATGCGCTGATGAAATCTAAAGCACCCCAAAAACTAAAAATCGAACTCAAAACAGCTGTTGATTCCAAAGAATTTAATAATAAGACGGCGATGAGACTGAGTAGTGCAATACGTAAGTATACATACGGCTACAACAATCCAAACGAACCGAAAGCTAAAGTGGGCAAAATAATCCGTGGCATTATGACAAGTCCCGATTACAAATTCAAAGATTTTAAGGCAATTGTAATGAACGGTTATATGAAAAACACAAGCCTTATTACGGAGCTGTCAGAGCTTGATTTGCGTGAATCTCTGAAAAGCGTGTCTGTTCCGTATCATATCATTCAGGGAGAGACAGATATAGTAACTTGCACAAGCAGTATTGTTTCCTTCGTTGAAGAATCTGATAATCCAAATCTTACTTGCAAAGTCATACCCAACAGCGCACATATCCCCGGTGTGAACGGAATGCAGGCTGTATTTGAAGAGATACGCAAATTGAATATTATAGGGAATAATGTATAAACAATTAAACTCACCTGTAACGGCAAAAGGTTTATGGTAATTATATTTACCCTAATAATCAAGTTTTGCTCCTCAGAGGGCGCATAAACAGCGCCTTTTGAAGCCTAAAATCGTTACACTGTTTCGATTGCAATAAAGATACGAATAATATACAAATCCTATTGAAAACAGAACTAAAATGCGGTATAATAACCGTACAGAAAAGTTTATCCAACACAGCTAAATACTCTCGCTGTTATCAACGCTGATAACAAAATGATAACAAGAGGGGATATAAGCAGGAGAATATGGATATATCAAATAATCAAAAGAACCACAGATAGTACAGATAATAATACCTACACGGAATTGTTTAGGTGCTATCGAGTGGGAGTAAAGCAAAATCGAGAAACAACCGTATAAACAGTGGCTTTTTGAGTGGCTATCGTTAAGAATGATAGCAAAATGATAGCACCCTAAAAAGCGCCTTTATTCTAAGGTGTATTCCGGTTTGCAGGTACAATTATAAAAACAAATAATAATCACAGCCGCCAAGTGGGAAATCTCCTGCTTGGCGGTTCATTAATTGCTTTGATATAGAAATATTTCTTTCGGTTATATATTATATAATAAAATATCTGCGACTATATGTAAATTATACTTGACATTATGTATTCTATATGTTAATATATATTTTGCGGAGAGCATCCGTATTATTTTAAAAGGAGACTATGATATGAGCGAAAAATTAATTCTGATGTTGGTGTTGGGATTCATCGCAGTTTTTGTGATTGTTCTTACAGTAATCATTATTGCTAATGTTATAAAAAAGCAAAAAAAGATCAAAGATGAATATGATGAGCGCCAGCTTTTAGCGCGCAACACCGCGTATAAGTACGCTTTCTTTACGCTTCTGTTTTACAACTTCGTATGCGTTATTCTTTCTGCTGCGGAGATAAAATGGGCTGAGACAGCCGTACAGATATTTATCGGGATATGTCTTTCTACCTTTGTATTTATTGCGCTGTGCATTTTGCGCGACGCTTATTTTACACAAAAGAGCCGTACAATGAACAGCTTTCTGTTCTTTTCCTTTTTCCTTACGTTTGTAGCGGTGATGAATATAATCAAAATCGTCTCATCGGGAGAGGGGTTCGTATCCGACTTGGGACTTAACCCGAACGTAATGCCTTTTTGTTACGGAATAATGTTTTTCGGATCGGGTATAGTTACGGTAATCAAAAAGATAATAAACAATAAGCAGGCGGTTGAGGACGAATGAAAAACTTAAAACTAAAAAGTGCGCGCGCTGCGCTCGATCTGTCACAACAACAGCTTGCCGACAAAGTTGGCATCAGCCGGCAAACGATCAATGCGATCGAAAAAGGTGATTATAACCCAACGATCAAGCTGTGTATTGCAATTTGCCGAACACTCGGAAAATCACTGGACGATTTATTCTGGAACGAAGAATAGTAAATTCAATTTAACCGTAACGCCCAAACTCGCAAAGTAATGTAATCACCCTACCCAACCGATTTAGCTTTTCAAAGAGCGCATAAACAGTACATTTTGAAGCCTAAAAGCTTGACACTTTTTCGATTTGTTATTTTGTTCAAAAAGCATCATAATTTTATCGCTTTAAAGTGTTGATTTTATCGTATACTTCTGCTATAATAATCTTGTATCGTGGCAACAAAATGGCAACAGAATTTTTGATAGCCTGTATTTTATTTACAATACAAATAATAGAAATACTCCGTGCTAAAATCCTTAAACAAATACTGTTAAGATTATTTTGCAGGGAGCGAGATATGATAGTATACATATAAAAACAGCACTCAAAGCAAATGCAAAGCTTTGAGTGCTGTAATTTTATTTGTTATGTAATACCGGTCATTTGATTTTTCTTGCTTCTATATAGTAACGTTTGTCTTGGGCATGTCCCATAGAAAAAGTTTTTCTGGGAAGAGAGCCATCTGCTTTTATAGCGCTGAAAAGCTCGTTTTTCTGCATGGAGTCAAAAATGAATCCGAGGGTGTTGTCTTTTTCGCACAAAGTTTTTACAACATCTTCTCCATGAATATAATCTACGCAAACAGTTGGGTTTTCCTTTATATATTCGTCGATAAACGATTGAAGTGTGCCGACAGGCAAGGCGGAAAGAGCTTCTACCTCTAAAGATCCTTTAACTTTTGTTGAGATATAACTGAACTTTTGTTTTTTATCGGTGCCGAAAGCGGAGGTGTAATTGATAAATTTTTTCAGAAAATCTTCTTCATTAATGTTGAACAGTACTCTGTAAATAGGCTCAAATACAATAGAAGGATCGTGAATGTTGACAATCTCTACAAGCGCATATTTTGACAGAGGATTTTTAGTTAGATTATAGCACTCTTTTGCTGTAGCGAGTGAATGGTTTCCGTCGCCTACCGCAAACATAAGCTTATCCTTTTGGCCTTCAATCAAATTGTCGAGGGCAGAGGTGATTTGATTTTGAGTCTCATTATCAATAAAATAGCCGTTTATATGTCCGCCTCCCTGCATAAGATCAAAATTATATGCAGAGCTAAAGCTCTCCTTTTTTTCAGCCAGAGGTTCGATAACTGTTTTTTGTTCATCGTCAACAAGAAGCAATATATGCGGCAACTCAAGAGGTGCATCTTTTCTTATTTGAACGCGCGGCGGAATACGCTCGATAACCGTTTGTTCGGTTGCTCTGATTAAAGCATGGCTGCCGTTTTTGTAATCATACTCTTCAAGATCTATCATACCGATTACGCCTTTTCTGATACCGCAGGAAGTCTCTCTTTCTATATAGATCATTGAGTTTTCAAAAATATCAAATATATCGTTTGACAAATATTCTTTCATTTTATCGTTTACTTTTTTGATATTTTCGCTGTTGTCTGAGCTTAGATAAATTTCAGGAAGAATAATATTTAACGAAGATGGAGCAGAACCTACAATTTTTTTGGTTTCTGTCCAGTAGCTCTCCTGAGAGGTGAACTGATCACAGGCGACGACCGCCCATTTATCAAAATTTTTTTTTGGCAGTAATATGTCTGCCGGAAAAAAATGCGGCATATGATACCTCCATAGTAGTTTAATACTTATAAAATAACATAATTTTTTATTTTTTACAATACAAAAACGAAAGTTGAAAAAAGTTTTATTCTGTAGTAAAATAAAACAAAAGATATTGCGTTGTTTAATATGCGCATTTTACCACAATATAATTATTTAGGTGAAGTTAATGAAGAAACTTATTATGTGCGATTTGGACTGTACGCTGCTGCCGATTGAACAAAGTAAATTTGACAAGCTTTTTTATCAGGATGTAGCAAAGATTTTTTCTTTTTATGAATATGACAGCGAAAAGATGCTTGATTGTGTAAAAAAAGGCTTTTATGCAATGTATTTTAACAACGGGGAAAAGACGAATGAAGAAGCGTTTTTTGAAGCTTCGTTGCCCGGTTCGGGTATAACAAAAGAAGATATGCTAAAAGTTTTTGATGAATATTATGAAACGCACTATGAAAATATAAGAGAAACCTCGAGATTTAACCCTTATGCTGAGAAAATTGTAAATTTGATAGAAGAGCACGCTGATAAAAAGGTGCTGGCAACTCAGGCTATGTTTCCCTTATATGCTGTAGATAAACGTATGCGCTGGACGGGGATCAGCGCTGACAGGTTCGATTTTGTTACTACATATGACCGATCGTCTTTTTGCAAACCCAGCGTTGGATATTATGAGGAGATACTTGACAGGTTTAATGTGTCGGCAAAAGACGCTCTGATGATCGGAAATGACGTGAAAGAGGATATCTTGCCGTGCTATTCTTTGGGTTTGGATACGTTTTTAGTAACCGATCAAATTATTACCCACAATTTGGATTACAGTCACTTAAAACAGGGAACTTATTCCGATTTGCTTGAATATTTAAGAGGAGTATAAAAAGCGCCGTGTAATCGCTTTGATCAGTTGCATCATGCTTTTTGTCAGGTTGTTTTCTGATAGGAAAGGTTAAATTTGAGAATAAAACCGCTGTGTGAATGAGGAGAATATTCACACAGCGGTTTTGTTATACGTTATATGGGATATTTATTATTTTTAAATTTTGCTTTTTAGCATAGTCGAGCGTCTTTGACTTTTTGGGTGCTTACATTGCAGTATTCGCGGTTTCCGATAAAGATAGCTGTTGTTTCTCTATCCATTTTAAAATCCTCCTTAAAAATAAAAAGGTGCGTAGCAAAGCCACGCACCGAAAAATACAAGGCTTTATGTTGCTACACAAAAATCTTTAAATGCTTTCCCGCATATAAAGCAAAGCCTGTATTTTTACCGAAGTAAAAATATAAGCGAGAAGCATCAAAAATTTTAGATTTTCATGTAGCAATTTAATATTACCATACTAAAATATTAAATGCAATAAATTTGCAATAAAAAAGCACGCAGCAGAGCTGCGTGCTGGCAAATCGGCATCTCAAAAAGCCTTTAAATATTTCTTAGTTTAGCAATATCTATATTGCGGTTTGCCGGGTGTTCGATATAATCTAATATTGCGTCTATGTTATCGCTTAAAAAATAAAGCTCCAAGTTTTCTTTTGACATAAAATTGTTTTCAGCGGCGTTGTTCAAAAAAGAAATCATATGCGAATAATAGTCATTTGTGTTTAAAATTGCAATCGGTTTGTTGTGGCGGTTTAGCTGTCTTAGAGTCAGTATCTCAAAGAACTCTTCAAAGGTGCCGATGCCTCCGGGTGTGACGATAAAGGCGTCACTTTTTTCTTCCATAATTTGTTTGCGCTCGCGCATGGTATCGGTAAAAATATACTCGTCACAATTTTTAAAAATCACGCCGTCGATATTGAAAAAAGACGGAGAGACGCCGATTATTTTTCCGTTTTCTTTTTTTACTCCGCGAGCTACAGCGCCCATCATACCGTTGTTTCCTCCGCCGAAAACTAAGCAGTGTTTACGCTTTGCGATTTCTGAGCCTAAATGTTCGCCGTCTTTGATAAATGAAATATCAATTTCTTTCGAAGCTGCACCATATACGCAAATATTCATGATTTCCTCCTTATTGTTCAAACTGGCTGTTATATAAATCGGCGTAGAATCCGCCTTTTTTAATCAGTTCGTTATGTGTGCCCTGTGCTATAATATCGCCGTCTTTTAAGACGAGAATAAGGTCGGCGTTTTTGATTGTAGAAAGCCTGTGAGCTATGACGAAAGATGTTCGGTTAGATGAAAGCTCATCCATGGCGCGCTGAATAATACGTTCGGTGCGGGTATCTACCGATGAGGTAGCTTCATCTAAAATTAGAAGCGGTGAGTTTTCTATCATAGCGCGGGCGATTGTAAGCTGTTGCTTTTGTCCTGCCGAAAGCGAGGTCTTTTCGTCCAAAACGGTGTCGTAGCCTTTTGGTAGTGTACGAATAAAGTGGTGGATACCTACCGCCTTGCATGCTTTTATAATTTCTTCATCAGTTACATCGGTTTTAGAGTACATAAGATTTTCTTTAACTGTACCCTTAAACAGCCAAGTATCCTGAAGCACCATGCAGAATAGGTCGTGAACGTTTTCACGGGTTATCTCTGATACAGGTACATTATCTATATAGATGTTTCCGCTGTTGATTTCATAAAAGCGCATTAGCAGGTTTACTATGGTTGTTTTTCCGGCGCCTGTAGGGCCTACTATAGCTACCTTTTGTCCGCTCTTTATATCTGCTGAAAAGTCTTTTATTATAGTTTTACCTTCAATATATCCGAATTTAACGTGTTCAAATCTTACGTTGCCCTTAACGTTTTTGAGCGTTTTTGTTTTACCACTTTCGTTTTCGAGTTCTTCCTCTTCCAGATATTCGAATACGCGCTCGCTTGCTGCGGCAGTTGACTGCATACTGGAGAAAGACTGGGCTATCTGTGAAAGCGGGGTAGTGAACAGTCGGACATAAAGCGTGAATGAAATAATAACGCCAAAGGTTATTTGTCCATTCATTGTCAAAACAGCGCCTACAATGCAGACGGCAACATAGCCGAGGTTTCCGATGAAGTTCATCAGCGGAAACATTGTTATTGACAAAGCGGTACTTTTAAATACGCTGTCGCGCAAGTGACGGTTAATGCGTTTAAATTCTGTTTCAGCGCCTTTTTCGCCGTTATAGGCTTTGATGATATTATGACCTGAAAAAATCTCTTCAACATGACCGTTCATAGCCCCCAGGTGCCGTTGCTGACGCGAAAAATGTTTTTGAGAGTTTTTCATGATTAAGTTCATAAGAATAAATCCGATGATTGATGCTCCTACAGCTACAAACGCTAAGATATAGTTTGTTATGAACATCATCAGCAAAGAACCAAAAAGCATTGTGATTGAGGTTACAAGGGTGCCTATGCTTTGATTCAGCGTTTGACCGATTGTATCGATATCGTTTGTTATTCGAGAGAGTATATCGCCGATGCTTGTTGAGTCAAAATATTTAAGAGGCATACGATTGGTTTTTTGAGTTATATCTGTTCTCAGCCTTTTGGATATGACTTGTGTAACAGTAGCCATGATGAACTGTTGTAAAAACGACAAAAGCCAGCTTAACAGGTACAATACAGCTAAAAATATACCGATTTTTAGCACTTTTTCTGTGTCGATATGCGTCATAAGTCCTGCCGTTATCAGGTCGGTTATTTCACTGATTTTATTAGGACCGATCAAGGCTAAAATCGATCCAAGAGAAGCAAAAATTATTGCAGTAATAATAAGCGGCATTTGACGCTTTGCGTAGCGTATGAGTTTTCCCCAAGTGCTTTTGAAGTCTTTCGGCTTTTCGCCTGCGCCTATCGGTCTGTGCCCCGGACCTCTTTTTGTTTCAAATTTAACCTTTGTGCCTTCGCCAATTAAAGCAGATTTCTTTTTCTCAATCATTTTGTAATTCCTCCTCACTTAGCTGTGACAGAGCAATTTCATGATACACATCACAGGTTTTCAAAAGCTCTTTGTGCTTGCCTTGTGCAACGACTTTTCCGTCATCGAGAACAATAATTTTATCGGCGTCTTTAATTGTGCCGATACGCTGAGCAACAATAATATTGGTAACGCCGGCGGTGTCTTTTTTTAGCGCGGTGCGAAGCGCATGGTCGGTTTTGTAATCGAGAGCAGAGAAAGAATCGTCGAAGATCAGTATTTCAGGCTTTCGGCAAATAGCGCGTGCAACAGATAAGCGCTGTTTTTGACCTCCCGAAAGATTTGTACCTCCCTGTGAGATATCCGAATCATACTGTTCGCTCATGTTTTCAACAAAATCAGTTGCCTGAGCGATTTTTACAGCGCGTTTTACATCGCCTTCTGTGTAATCATTTTTTCCGTTTTCGCCAAAAGCGACGTTTGTGTTTACTGTGCCTGAGAACATAACGGCTTTTTGTGATACATATCCTATTTTATTGTGCAAACAGGAGAGCTTGTAATTTTTTACGTTTATACCGTCTACGAGTACTTCGCCTTCGGTACAGTCAAAAAATCTTGGGATTAAGTTAATAAGCGTGCTTTTACCGCATCCGGTTGATCCTATAATGGCAACGGTTTCGCCTTTGCGGGCAGAAAAAGAGATGTTTTCCAATATGTTTTCGGCTGCATCCTGATATTTGAACGAAACGTTTTTAAATTCTATTTCACCTTCTATTTCGGTTTTGCCGTCAAAGCTGCCGTCGGTTATGGAAATCTCGGTGTTTGTTACCTCGTTGATTCGTTTTGCAGAGACAATTGCACGCGGAGCCATAATGAATATCATATTAAGCATCATAAACGACATGATCACCTGGATGGCATATGCTGAAAATACCACCATATCCGAGAATAAGGCTATTCTTTCTGTTAGCTGAGCCTGTTCTATTATGAACGCGCCTATAATATATACTACGAGTGCAAGACCATTCATGGAAAGCGTCATGGAGGGCATCATAACAGACATCATTCTGTGTGCTTTTAAGTTATTTTGAGTAATTTCATCGTTTGCTTTTTCAAACTTGTTTTCCTGATATTCTTCGGCGTTATATGCTCTTATGACTCTAAGACCCGTAAGATTTTCTCTTGTAAGACGGTTGATGTTATCTGTTAGCGACTGAATACGCTTGAATTTCGGCAAAGCGAAAACATAGCAAAAGATGAGCACAATACAAACAAGTCCCACGGCAACGGCGGTAGACATAACCCACTGCGACGCCTTGCCCGCTATCTTTGTTATGGACCATACCGCCATAATAGGAGCTTTTAATAAAGCGTGCATACCGAAAACTATAAAATTTTGTATCTGAGTAATATCATTCGTAGAACGGGTAATAAGGCTGGCGGTTGAAAATTTGTTGATCTCGTTCATTGAAAAATTTTCAACTTTTTTATATAGTTTTTCTCTTATGTTAAACGAGTAATCAGATGCGACTCTTGCTGACAGAACAACTACCGAAACAGATATAATAAGGGAGAAAAGAGCGCATAAAAGCATCTTGGTTCCTGCGAGCAGAATCTCGCTCATTTGTGAACCTTCGGTTTCTATCAAAATAGTTATATCAGACATATAATCGGGCAGCTTCAACTCAAGAAAAACAGAAAAGGCAGTCAGTATAACGGTAATAAAAACAAACAGCCAATTCTTTTTTGTAAAATTTCTTAAAATATTTCTCATATAAGGCCTCTGTAAATTATAATAATTTTCATAGATAATAACACAAAACATCATACATTTCAATGTTATCAAAGACAAAAAATGTACAAACTTTATTAATATTTTCAAATTCAAACCCTTAATAAACCTATTTTTTATCAAAGAGGGCGAAAAGCGCCTCTTTTTGTTGACTTTCATTTTTATTTGTTGTAGTATTTTTATTACTAAAGGAGGATGAACAATACTATGGAAAATTACTTAGTAATATTGATGTTTGTCGGTGCGGCTGCAGCTCTTTGTTTTGCATTGATCATGGCAAAACGAGTGCTTGGTTTTGACGAAGGTACCGATAAAATGAAAAAAATATCTCGTTCTATCAGATCCGGTGCAAACGCATATTTGAAAAGACAGTATACAATTGTAGCAATTTTCTTTGCTGTTATGTTCTTGGTACTTTGTACAATGGCGTTTTTCAAAATGCTTACATGGTTTGTGCCGTTTGCTTTTGTAACCGGAGGATTTTTCTCAGGCTTGTCGGGTTTTGTCGGCATGAAAATTGCGACAAATGCCAATAACCGTACAGCTAATGCCTGCAGAACAGGTCTTAATAAAGGTTTAAGAGTAGCTTTTTCTGCGGGATCTGTTATGGGCTTTACGGTTGTAGGTTTGGGACTTTTAGATATTTCGATTTGGTTTACACTTTTAAAATATGTGTTCCACTGTACTCCTACCGAAATCACAAGCTCTATGCTGACTTTCGGAATGGGAGCTTCGAGCATGGCTTTGTTTGCCCGTGTCGGCGGCGGCATTTTTACAAAGGCTGCTGATGTAGGCGCTGACCTTGTTGGTAAGGTTGAAGCGGGAATTCCTGAGGATGATCCCAGAAACCCTGCTGTTATTGCCGATAACGTTGGCGATAATGTAGGTGACGTTGCCGGAATGGGCGCTGACCTTTATGAATCATATGTAGGCTCTATTATTTCTGCTTCTGCTTTAGGCGTTGCGGCGTTTGGTGGTGAGCTGAAAGCTATGGCAGTACCTATGATTATGGCAGCTGTCGGTATTTTATGCTCAATTATCGGTACGTTCTTTGTAAGAACAGGCGAAAAAACCGAGCAGAAAACGCTCTTGAAAGCTCTTCGCAGAGGAACAAATTTATCTGCAATTTTGATTGCTATTATCGCTTTCCCACTTATTTGGTTTGTTTTGGGTAAAGATCAAATCGGCTATTATTTTGCTATTATATCCGGTCTTATCGCAGGTGTGTTGATAGGCTTTTCTACCGAATATTTCACATCAGATACATACAAACCTACACAGAAATTAGCTTCAAAAACAGAGACCGGTTCAGCTACTGTTATTATCGGCGGTGTGGGACTCGGAATGTTATCAACAGCTATCCCGATAATAATTGTCGGTATCTGTGTAATAGTTGCATACTTTGTATCAGGCGGCGGCAACGTACAGGGAGGCTTGTACGGTATAGCTTTGGCAGCCGTAGGTATGTTGTCAACACTCGGTATTACTCTTGCAACTGACGCGTATGGTCCTGTAGCGGATAATGCCGGCGGTATTGCAGAGATGTCAGGCCTTGAGCCTCAGGTAAGAGAACGCACAGATGCGCTTGATTCTCTTGGTAACACAACAGCAGCAACAGGTAAAGGCTTTGCTATAGGCTCTGCGGCTCTTACAGCACTTGCTCTTATAGCTTCTTATATTGAGAAGGTTAAAGAGGTTGGAGCCGACGTAGCGTTTAAAGATTTCAGCGTTATGGATCCGGTTGTGTTGGTAGGATTGTTTATCGGTGCTTGTCTGCCTTTTGTATTTGCAGCTCTTACTATGGACGCTGTCGGCAGAGCAGCTCAAAGCATTGTTATAGAAGTACGTCGTCAGTTTAAGAACATTAAAGGTCTTATGACGGGAGAAGCAGATCCTGATTATGCAACTTGTGTTGACCTGTGCACAAAGTCGAGCTTACGTGAAATGATTTTGCCGACTATAGTAGCGGTTGTAACACCGGTTGTTGTTGGCTTAATATTAGGAGTTAAGGGCGTTGTAGGACTGCTCGCCGGAGCTACGGTATCGGGCTTTTTGATGGCGATATTTATGTCTAACTCAGGCGGCGCATGGGATAACGCTAAAAAATATATTGAAGCAGGACATCATGGCGGAAAAGGTTCTGATCAGCACAAGGCGGCTGTTGTAGGCGACACAGTCGGCGATCCGTTTAAGGATACTTCAGGTCCTTCTATCAACATTTTAATAAAGCTTTTGTCAATGGTATCTATCGTATTTGCGGCTTTGGTTGTTAACTTCAGCCTTATAAAATAAATCAATATATTGGAAAATATCAAAAGAGCAATCACTACATTTAGTGTTTGCTCTTAATTTTTTATTAGAATTAACTATTACAAAGTGAAACCCTTATTCGTTCAAAAGAATTAACTGTTACAAAGTAAAAATTTTATTGTTCCAAAAGGAATTAACTATTAAAAAACTGATATGCAAATCTAATAAGCTGTAACTGGAAAAGCATTCATTTTTTTGCTAAAATATAAATGTAAGAGAAAGAACGAATAAAGGGAGGAAAGATAAGTATGAAAGTAAATGTTACCGGCGAAAAAGTGTCCAAGGACATAGCGCTTTTATATGCGAATGAATTTGTAAAAGCACATTCTGAACGAAAGATAAAATCAATTGATATTTTTGTTGAGGGTGATTTCTTAAAAATAAAATGTATATACGACGATTTGGATGCTATTGCGTGATTTTTTAATATAATTAATAAAAACTGCTCTGCAATTTTTGCAGAGCAGTTTTTCTTTTTATATAAATTCTATCAAAGTACAGGTTTCTGTATCTGTTGAAATAGCTATAGAGTGTTTTGGGGCTTCAAATATATATTCACCGTAGGCGTGGTCGGATAATTTTAACGCCTTGATATATGTGATACGAAGGCTGTGAAAATCCGCTGTTTCATATATATTATCCGGAAGCATATCAAGAGCATATTCGATATAACGCGTGTTATGTATATGGTGATTAAAATCTTCATCACAACGTCTGATAACCATTTCGCGTTTATATGAATATTGTTTTTTCCTTCTCAGACGAGGAAGTGTTTCAGGAAAAACAGTTTCATCTTCAGGGATATATTGTGCAGAAAAGTCATTACCGACTTTTATCAGCTTTCCGGTTTTGATATCAACAAGGCATAAATCAGCCTGAGCTCTGATTAGTTCGTTGCCCTTGTTGTCTGTAACAATAAAACCGCGGTATGTAACGATAGAAGGCACCTTGCCAAAAACCCAAGTTTTTATATTAAGTGTTTCTGAGCTTTTTATACGGCGTATAATTTGTATGCGCCATGATATGATGATCCATGTTGATTTGAAAGTATCGTCAGGTACAATCGAATCATTTACGGCTTCACTGTGGTGTCCGCCGACATTTTCAAGTATATGAAGGATCGCTTCATAAGAGAGTTTTCCGTCTTTATCAAAGTCGCTGGTACGCGGTTTGACAACTTCCTGATAATACATTTCTTTATATATAATAGAATCCGGCTTAAAGGTAGGACTCTATTATTTCTCCTTCCTTTTTTAGTTTTTATAACGAATCTTGATTTTGCGAATCTTGATTTTGCGAATCTTGATTATTTGATTTAAAATTTCTAATTGATATCATAACACATCGTGACGTTTGTGTCAAAAAAAGTCATATCTTTTGGCTAAAAGATTTTATAAATACTAAGATAACTCAAAGGCTTTCTTAAAAAATGAATATTATTAGCATATATGCATAAATGCGCAATAATATTACAAAAATGTTGTTGCTAATCATTATAACCGTACCTCTAATTTTTACACAATCGGCGAAGGAACAGAACCGGATGGAATAGGAACTATCACAACTTCGCTGACGATTGCAAGAAAACAGTATCAAGCAACTTTGCATTTTTACTGCGACATAAAACTATTTATTCGTTTTATCTTCAAAATCCGAAAATCCAAAAATTAGGCAAACTGGATTTAGAGTTTTTCTACAGTCTGAAATAGCAGTAAGAAACTGTCGTTTTTTTGCGCCTTAAAGATAGAGACTGATTTTTAAATTTTTGAAAAACAATGATTATTTCTCGAAAAAAGGAAATAAATTATTGACAAACAATAATTTACGCGCTATAATACAGAAAAGAAAGGAAAGTGATTGTATGAAACTTAAATCAGTTGCCGTCCTTAAGGCGGCTGTAATCGTATGTACTGTACTGTCTGTAGCCGTTGCTGTAGCTGCGCCGTGGATTGTTGCTTGGTATGCCAAAATTAGGCCTTTGGAGCCTATAATGAGTACTACGCTTCTTATATGTTATTATATCTGCATGATTCCTACGTTGATTGCGCTTTATAGTATGTTGCGGCTTTTAATCCATATTCAAAAAAAGCATCCTTTTGAGCATATTGCACTTAAGTATTTGGGGATTATATCGTGGTGTTGTCTCGCTGTTGCTATTGTGTGTGCGTCAGGAGCTTATTGGTATCTTCCGTTGGCTTTTATTAGTGGTGCGATGGTTTTTCTGTTTTTGACTGTCAGAGTAGTAAACAGCTGTTTCCTGGTTGGAGCTATGCTGCAGGAAGAAAATGATTTAACGGTTTGAGGAGTGATGTATATGCCGATTATCATTAATCTTGATGTTGTTATGGCTAAGCGGAAAATTTCATCTTTGGAGTTAGCTCAGCAGGTTGGTATTACTCCCGCTAACCTATCGATCCTGAAAACAGGAAAAGCCAAGGCGATCAGGTTCTCTACTTTGGATAAAATTTGCCGCATACTGAATTGTCAACCCAGCGATATTATAGAATATAAGGAGGAAGAATAAATGGAGAATCAGCGTTCACGGAATGCCGTTCCCCCGGTGGGAAATGTACCTAATCCCGCACAGTATCCCATAAATAATAATGCAAACGCGAATGCTCGGTATCAACAGCCGATAAACAGTAATGCAAACGCGAATGCTCAGTATCAACAACCGATATACAATAATGTAAACGGTCAGGCTCGGTATGTTCCGCATGCAACCCCCTATATGAATCAGTTTACGGGCGCACCGCCCGTACAGGCAGTTGTACGTCAAAAGCTTCCACGCAGAAAAAGAACCACTCGAGACTTGATTATGGCGATTTTGACCGGATTAATGTGTTTCATAATGATTGACAGCTCCATTTGGACAGGAACGCTCGGAATTGGATTTGCAATTGGCGCATTTATTTTTCTTGCTGTAGAAGTGTGGTATTTAGTTCCTGATATTAAACGTAAAAGTGCATATGGAATTATTTGTATTCTGCTTATAGCCGCGGGCTGTGTCAGCCTTGTGTTCAGTGCGGATCATTTTCTTAAAATGCTGACGCTGATTTGTCTGATGATATTGACTACTTGCTTTATGATGGAGAGCATGGAGCTCAGAGTCTGGGAGAACGGCACCTTCCGTTCACTGGGAGATTATTTCTATACTGCTTATGCTGCGAGCTTCGGAAAAATTGCTGCGGGTATGTATGGACTGTTCCATAGTGAGACTAAGGAAAACGGCAAACAAAAGTCGGGATTCGGTAAGGCAATGTTAGGCTTAGCAATCGCGCTGCCGGTTGTCCTGATTCTTATATACCTTCTGTACAACGGGGACGATGCCTTTCGCGGAATGCTTAACAGTATAAATTTCAAAAGATTTCCGCAAAAACCGTTGTCTGCTTTGCTTGCGGTTCCGCTGTTTATTCTTCTTTTCAGTAGATTATTCAGCCTCAAAGATATAAACCGCAAGCAAAAAGAAGAAAGCGACAGAGGTCTTGACCCGACTGTGCTTACCTTTTTCCTGATTGGAATAAGCGTTGTATATCTTCTTTATTTGTTCTCACAGCTCTCTTATTTTTTCAATGGTTTTTTGGGCTTCTTGCCGGAGAATTTCACCTATGCACAGTATGCGCGCCGAGGCTTTTTTGAACTGGCGATAGTTAGCTCAATCAATATTATAACAGTAATGATGTGTATCGCTTTTTGCAGAAAAAAAGAGGGTAAGCTTCCTATTAGCGTAAAGCTTACATTGTTGTTCCTCTGTTGCTTTTCGCTGGTACTTGTACTGACAGAGGTCGCTAAAATGAAAATGTATATGGATACTTTCGGACTTACTCGTCTGAGGATACTTACCACTCTGTTTACGGTATTACTGGCTGTTGTTTTTCTGTCACTTATTGTACGTTTGTTTGTAAAAAAGACGCCGTATCTTAAGGTTGCTGTTGTTGCAGGCACTGCGATGTTGATTTTCCTTTGCTTTATTAATATAGACGGCGTCATAGCACGTTACAATGTTCAGGCTTTTCGCGACGGAACTCTGAAAACAATAATTGACGTACAAACGATCACTAAGCTCGACGACGCTGCTGTGCCTTCTCTTATCGAGCTTGCTTCTGATGACGATCCCGAGATTGCACAAGCTGCAGCCGATAACCTGTATTTGAGATGGAAAAAGCTTCATAAACCCGGAGAATGGGATTGGGATGCAGGAGAACAAAAAGCAGGCGAGTTGAAAGACTATAACTGGATCGGTTTTAATCTGACTTCCTACAAAGCGCGTAAGTTGCTGCTTGAAAACGAGAGCCTGATTCTCAGCCTTCATCAAAATAATTTAACCTTACCGAAAACCGACAAGTCTGTTTTTTCATAAGTTTTATTTTGCATTACATAGCTATTATTGCGAAAAGATTATCTAAAAAAATAGTCACTGCTTTGTTGGTTATTTTCAGAAAAATTGGTTAAATATTAAAAATTCTAAAGGCAGCCGCCTGTTCATTTGAAACCATGAACAGGCGGCAAAAATTTTTATATTACGGTTCTTTGTTTTATAAATTGGGAAAATTTTATACTATCTTGATTATTAAGGCAAAGTTTAATTTACATTATAGAAATAAATATTATTGATGTTAATGAAACCAAACCTTAAGACTCTGTGTTTTGAATTTAGCGTAATAAAAGGGGAGCAAGATAATTTGATTAATATCATTTCATATCTTTTTTTATGATTATAAAAGTTTTTTATAATCATCATTAGATACCGGCTCACACCATTGAGTTTTTGCGTTTTCGCCGCTGATTTCGAGAGCTAAGTGGGAAAACCAACTGTCCTTAGCTGCACCGTGCCAGTGTTTTATATTCGCAGGGATGTTCACTATTGAGCCTTCATGCAGCTCAACGGCTTCTTTGCCGTCTTCCTGATACCAGCCTCTGCCGCCGACGCAAATCAACATCTGACCGCCGCCTTTTGTTGCATGGTGGATGTGCCAATTGTTGCGGCAAGCGGGTTCAAAGGTGACGTTGAATATCGGTACTTGTTCGGTTGAGAGCGGCGCAAGATAGCTCTGACCGACAAAGTAATCTCCATAGGGATTCTGCTCACCGATTGGGAAGAATATTTCATTTTGGAATTGCTCTTTTTCGGTTAGTGCAGGACTATCCTCGTTCCATACCTCTTTGGCAAGTCGAAAAACCGCCCAACCCTTCGGCCAGCCGACATACATTGTGGCATGAGTAATGATTGCGGCAATTTCTTGCTTTGTTACGCCGTTATTTTTAGCATTCTGCAAGTGATAGGTAAGAGAAGAATCCGTAATTCCCGATGCCATCAGAGAAACGACTGTGATGATACACTTTGTCTTTACGCTGATTACCCCTTCATTCCATACTTCGCCGAACAGTACGTCGTCGTTGAGATGAGCAAACATCGGTGCAAAGTCTCCGAGTTGTTTTCTGCCTGCTGTTTGTACAATTTTTTCTGCCATTTAATTTTCCTCCTTAATTTTCTGATCGCCTGTAGTCCAGACGTGCTTTTCCTTTGCTTTTGACGGTTTGTTTTGTGCCATCACTCCAGCTAACGGATGCGCTGTATACGGTTCTTCAAGATAGGTGATTTCTTGATCTGTCAGAATCAAATCAACGGCTTTTGCCGTTTCTTCAATATGGTGCAGCTTAGTTGCGCCTACTATGGGAGAAGCCGCTTTTGTGAGCAACCAAGCCAAAGAAACTTCTGTCATAGTTACGCCTCGTTTTTCGGCAATTTCTTCTACCCTGCGGATAATGATTTCATCCTGCTCTTTAGTTGCATCGTATTTAAATTTGGCGTAAGCATCCTCTTTTAAACGTTTTGAGGTTTCATTTCTGTGACGTGATAATCTGCCGCTTGCAAGCGCGCTGTAGGGTGTGAGCGCAATATTATCTTCTTCACACAAAGGCACCATTTCACGCTCTTCTTCACGAAAAATCAGGTTATAATGACCCTGAACGGAAATAAATTTTGCAAAGTTTTCTTTTTCTGCAAGCGCATTAGCTTTGGCAAGCTGCCACGCAAAGCAGTTGGAAATGCCTATATATCTCGCTTTTCCTGCCTTTACAACACGTGTCAATCCGTCCATAATATCGTAAATCGGAGTCTGCCAGTCCCACATATGGTAGATGTATAAATCCACATAATCCATTCCGAGATTTTTCAGGCTTGTATTTATCATATTCTCGATGTGTTTTTGACCGCCGATTGAATTTTCAATCTCTTCCTGAGTTCTCGGCAGAAACTTTGTTGCAACCACAACATCTTCTCGTTTGGCAAAATCCCGCAGGGCTCTTCCTACATATTGTTCGCTAGTACCGCTTTGGTACGCAATTGCGGTATCGTAGAAGTTTATACCCAGCTCCAGTCCGCGATGGATAATCTCTCTTGTATGTGCCTCATCTATCGTCCAACTGTGCTGTCCTCTTGCCAAGTCGCCAAATCCCATACATCCCATGCATATTCGTGATACCTTCAAATCCGAATTTCCGAGTTTTGTATATTTCATATGGCTTTATACTCCTTTGTATAAGTTTTTATTCACATAATCCTCAAAAGTCTTAACAGAAAGGAATAAGTGATATCATAAATTGACTGGTAAAAATAGTCAATATTCGCTTTTTTCATGCATGCTCGTTGTTTATCCGTTACAGCAGTGTACGGATAAATTCCGAACATAAACGGAAAGAACATATAGATAAAAACCTGTATATCTTTAACATCCATATCAGGACAGAATTTCTCGAGTATTAACGCAATAATTTTCATAGAAGCACCGTATGATAATTTAAACTCTGTAAGAAGTTGCGGCCGGCTGTTCGCCTCCATTTCGTAGTTGTTCATGGAAAGAAGCCGCAAGAGTTGTTCGCGTTTTTGAAGAGAGGCAGAAATTTTATCCGCAATTTGTTCTTTGGATAATATCTCATTTTTATCCAGTATGGATTTTAGTTCTTCGTTCCATCTATCATATTCGCGTTTGAAAAGAGCAAGGAATATTTCCTCTTTCGTTTGAAAATAGTTGTAGATATTAGATCTGGAAAATTCGGTAACATTTCCGATCTCTTTGAGAGTGATTTCCTTAAAGCTCATTGTTTGGTACAATCTTTCACAGGCATTGACTATTTCTTCTCTTCGTTTTTCAATCAAATCCAAAGTTCCTTTAATCATCTCAAATTCCTTTCACGTTCTGTGTTTTACTGACATTGTGTCAACGACTATATTATACGCTTTGGTTGACACTGTGTCAACAGACTTGCTGCTAATTTTCAATAAAAAGGCTGTCCTCGTTTGAGAACAGCCTTTATTTTAGATATATTCACATCTTTTTAAAGAAGCATTCTATTTTATCAAATGGAATGACGTTAGTGTTGTCGTATAAATCGGTGTGCACAGCTCCCTCGATAACCATAAACTCTTTGTTATCTGCAAACTTGCTGTCTTTTATCATATCTTCATATGCATCTTTACTAAAGTAGAAAGAGTGGGCTTTATCACCGTGGATAATAAGAACGGATGAACGGATTTCATTACTATACTTCAAAATCGGTTGATTCATAAAGGATAGACAGCCGATTGTGTTCCAACCTTCATTAGAATTGAGCGAACGCTTGTGATACGCTCTGCCCTTGTAATACTCGCTGTAGTCTTTAACGAAGAAAGGCATATCGTCGGGAACAGGAAGTTCAACGCATCCGCCTGCGCGAGAGTATTCGCCGTTTTTATATTCGGCAGTTCTTGCGTTGTTGAGCGCAACCTTTTTTTCATATCGCTGTTCTTCGCTGTTTTCAGAATCAAAATAACCGTTGGAGTTAACCCTTGTCATATCATACATGGTGGATGCGACCGTTGCCTTGATACGTGTGTCTATTGCTGCGGTGTTGAGCGCCATGCCGCCCCAGCCACATATACCTATGATTCCTATTCTTTCGGGATCAACGTTTTCGTGATTTGAAAGAAAGTCTACTGCTGCCTGAAAGTCTTCGGTATTAATGTCTGGAGAAGCCGTGTATCTTGCTTCACCGCCGCTTTCTCCTGTGAAGCTTGGGTCAAAAGCGATTGTCAGAAAGCCTCTTTCAGCCATAGTCTGTGCATAAAGCCCCGAACATTGTTCTTTAACTGCTCCGAACGGACCGCAGACCGCAATAGCGGGCAGCTTTTCTTCAGCGTTTTTCGGAATATACATATCCGCCGCAAGCGTGATACCGTAGCGGTTTATGAAGGTTACTTTATTATGGTTGACCTTGTTACTCTTCGGGAAAGTTTTGTCCCATTCCTGTGTTAATACTAAATTTGCCGGTCTCATTTTAGTGCTGCACCGTCCTTAAAAGCGTTACCGACTCTGCCACAGACTTTGTAATAACCATGGGTGTAGGGATCAAAAGCAATTGCCTCAAGCGAGTCGATATCAACCTTACCGTCTTTCATGTGCACTTCTTCAACACAGGTGCGCAACACTTTGCCGATAACACCCAAACCGGTGTTGCCGTCCTGATATTCGATAAATTCGCATTCCATAGCAACAGGAAATTCGTTGATAATCGGTGCATCAACAAGCTCTGACTTCTCATAGGTCAAGCCTGTTTTGTCAAATTTTTCTAAATCTTTGTTGCCGCTGACTATGCCAAACCAATCGGCTTCTTTAACATGCTTTGCATCTGCGATATGAATAACAAAGCCCTTTCTTGCCTTGATGTTCTGCACGGTCTTGTGAGTTTCAGTCAGATTTAGTGCAACAATATCACGGCTGACCATAGTGCCCCACGCTGCGTTCATTACATCTACGCTGCCATCCTCATTGAAGGTGGATATTAAGAGCACCGGCATTGGGAAAATTGCTTCTGTAGTTTTAATTTGTTGTTTCATTTTTATATTCCTCCTGTATTTTTATTCTAGTGATCACTTTATTTGCCGTCGGGAAAGCTAGTGAAGACATTATGCTCCGACTCGGGGTATCCGTATTTATCTTTTCCGTCAGCTATCGATTTTATCATAAAGCTCATATTCCGCGCAAGATTACGCATAGTTTGCAGGCCCTCTAAATCTTTCATGACATCTTCTTTTATAAAGCCGTGGACCTGATTCCAATAAGTAGATGATGCAACAGGCATACTGCTGATAGTAAAATACTTGTTCAACACATCAAACGAAGCGGTATTGCCACCCCTGCGACAGGAAACCACCGCTGCACCAACCTTCATATGCTTTGAAAATTGAGTGCTGTAAAAGAGTCTGTCCATGAAAGAAAGAACCGTGCCGTTTGGCGATCCGTAATAAACCGGGCTGCCCACAACCAAACCATCAGCTGTTTCAAACTTCGGCGCAGTTTCATTTACCAAATCATCAAACACACACCTTTTCAGTTGTTGACATTTGTTACAGGCAATACATCCCCTGACTATCTTGTTGCCGACCTGAATAGTTTCGGTTTCAATACTTTCAGTTTCAAATACCTTTACCATTTCGTAAAGCGCTGTTGCTGTGCATCCTTTTGTATGAGGACTGCCGTTTAATATTAATACTTTAGCCATTATTATTCTCCGTTTCAATATGTTTAATCAACTTTGCAGGTACCCCGCCTACAATTGTGTTTGCTTTAACATCCTTGTTCACTACAGCTCCTGCAGCTACAATTGCGCCGTTACCGATTGTTACGCCGGGAAGAATAGTAACGTTTGCGCCAATCCAAACCTTGCTGCCGATTTTAACGGGTTTTGGAATTAGGTTTGCGCGTTTTTCGGGGTTTTGATGGTGATTTAGTGTGGCTATAACCGTCTTTGGACCGACTAAGGTGTTATCACCAATGCTGATGCCGCCCTGATCCTGAAACTGGCATCCGGCATTAATAAAAACGTTCTTGCCAAGTTTTAGATTTTTACCGCAATCGGTGTAAAACGGCGGAAACATATACGTTCCATCGGGAAATGGTTTACCCGTCAGTTTTTCTATTAAATTGCCGATTTCTTCAGGTGTATGGTAAGCGTTGTTAAGCTCTGAGGTGATTTTCATCGCCTCGTTGCTCAGATAGGTCATATATAGATGGACCTCGCTTTGTGCAACTACCTCAGCGCCGCTGTCCATGATTTTTATAAATTCTTTTGTGTTCATACTATTCATCCTCCAGTGAGAACTTAACATTGACGCTGCCGTCTCCAAGCATAGTTTTTAGAGAGCTGTCCGAGTTACGGATTTTGGCAACTTTTGTAAAGTTCCAGCTGTTAGTATCATAATAAATCGTCAGCTTGTTTCCCTGATAGAGAATCACATCGCCTGGTTCGGTAGTAATTTGTTCATCGTTTGTTACCAGTGAAAACGGCAAATCTCCAACTTTTTCAAAGCCGCCGTAATCCTCCATGTTTAGAGTTATGCTTCCGCTTAGCAGTTGTTCCTTTAGAGCATTCGCAGAGGAGTTATCCTCAAAATCTGCATAAAGGGTGTTGCCGTTTACATCAATACGAAGCATCTTTTTAGCAGTAGTTTCGGCAGGCTGCGACTCTTTTTCTGTTATTTGTTCTGTTACTGATTTTTCGGCGTTTTTGGTTACCGTTTCAGTGTTTGAAGCAGAAGAATTTATACTGTTGTCAATCTGTGTTTTACCACACGCACTTAGAAGAATTACAATAAAAAAAGCAGTAATAATGACTGAAAATCTACGTTTCAAGAAACCACCTCCGTTTTTTGTAATTCCATTATATATCATTAAAACGTAAATATCAAATACATATGGCAATCTGTTTTATAAATCGCTGCAAAGAGCATGATAGAACGACGATTGAATATTTATATCAATGAAATGTTAAAAAACAGGAGATAGGAGCTTTAATTTACCTAGTTATTTAAAAAAGCCTCTAACGCCGCTAAGTACAATTCGGTTGGTGATTTCGATTACCTCATCCATCGGTATTTTCTTTTTATCCTGAACCCACTCACGGTAGGCGCCGAGGACGGCATTATTTATAAAGACCATAAGGACTCTCTTTTCGTAATCAGATAGTTTCTGATATTTTTTAGACTTGCTCCAACCCTCATTGTTGACCTTACTTGTCATCTCATCTCGAATGGAGTGATAAGTGCCGCCGCAGGTGATTTTCTCATATGCTAAACTCTGTTTTGAGGCATAGACAAAGAATTCACGATTAACTTTGTCCAAGTCTTCGGGCAGTGAATAATCCTTTATACATTCAATGAAACCTAAGGACAGCTCCGTCTGCATTTCATCAAGAAGCATATCAAGCGTTTCATAATAATGATAGAAGGTTTTTTTATTAATCCTTGCACGCTCGCAAAGTTCTTTAACGGTGATTTTGTTATAGTCCTTTTCACAAATCAGCGACTCAAAGGCTGATTTTATACCTTCAATTGTCTTTATAACGCGCAAATCTTCATTTCCCGTTAATCTCATACTATCAATCCTTTATGCGAGTTCAAATTTAGGTTTCCAGGCTGCGAACTGCTCAAGCTGCGCATCGGTTCGGTGGTAGTAGCGTCTGTTTGTATCTAGATCTGCAATCTTAGTCATTTCTTCGTTTGTGAGAGTAAAATCTAAAATATCAAGATTGTCTTTTATATGAGCAACGTTTTTGCTTCCGGGAATAACAACAAAGCCCATCTGTGTGTGCCAGCGTAGTATAATTTGTGCGGGAGTTTTGCCGTACTTCTTGCCGAGATCTGCAAAAACCGGCTCTTCCATAAGGCTCTTGTCACCGTGTCCTAGCGGATACCATGACATCAATTTGATATCGTATTTGTTGAGGGTAGTGCGTAACTCTTTTTGAGTGAAATAGGGGTGAGCTTCGACCTGAATAAACTGTGGTATGATTTCCCACTTTGTTTGCAGTTCTTCAATATATTTGCCCTCAAAGTTAGATATGCCAATAGCCTTCGCCTTGCCCTCTTTATAGGCTTTTTCAAGCTGACGGTAGCCTGCCATCCAGTTGCCTGCAGGCTGGTGAATAAAGAGAAGGTCAACATAATCTACGCCAAGACGCTCCAAAGTTTCGTTTACTGCGTTTGGATTCTCATATTCGCTAGGCCAGAGTTTAGTTGAGATGAAAACTTCTTCGCGTTTCAAGCCGCTTGCTTTTATACCTCTGCCGACAGCTCGCTCGTTGACATATGCGTTGGCAGTGTCTACCATTCGGTATCCCATTTTAAGAGCTTCGCGGGTGCTGTTCTCTGCGTCATTTGGCGTGAGCATAAAAGTTCCGATTCCAATAACGGGGAAGTCGATTCCGTTGTTTAGTTTAATAGTTGTCATAAATCATAGCTCCTTTTATTATATAAGTAACCTTGGTTACTTATATTGCTTTTATTATATATTATTTTTTTACAAAAACAACGGGCAATTTTTTAAAAGTAGTGAGATAAGCAACCTTTTTTAAAAAACTGTTACTAAAAAACGCTCTGACTTATTTTCATAAGCCAAAGCGTTTTTATTGGTGCCTTTAGATG
>DEKP01000027.1 GCA_002353935.1 Ruminococcaceae bacterium UBA2719
GTTATATGCAGTTCCGTTAACTAAAGATAAACAGTTAACTTTTTACATATAACTTTTTCTTTTAACCCTAATTTAATTTTAAAAATCTTACAACCTAAATACTATGTATAATTAATTAGATTAAGATTTCTTTGTAATTCTTAAATTTTGTCTGGTTTTTCTCAGTTCTGTAAGCTGAGCAGTAATAGCATCGTCTGTGCGCTTCATTAAGTTCTCAACATAATCGTTAGCAGCTTTGCGCATTTCAGCAGTTTTTGCCTTAACATCATTCATAAGCTCAGCAGCTTCTGCTTTTGCAGCGCGTATAATTTCGCTTTGATCAATCATCGCTTTTTTTCTTTCTTCTGCTGCTCTTATGATATCGTCAGACTCTTTTTTAGCTTCAGCTATAATCTGGCTTCTGTCTGCAACTATGTTCTTAGCCTGTCTTACTTCAGCCGGCAGAGTATCCTGAATTTCATCAAGAATATCGTAGACCTTCTCTGCCTCTACTATAACCTTTCCTCCGGATAACGGAAGAGTTTTTGAATCGGCAATAAGGTCTTGCAATTCGCTAATAAGATCGTCCACTCTCATTTTAAATTTCCTTTCATACTTAAATAGTTTAAGTTGTTTTTTACTTTTTAAGTCTTTCATAAATTTTGTCATATAGGCAAGCAGGAACAAAATTAGATATATCGCCGCCCAAAGACGCAACCTGTCTGACTATACTGGAGCTCAAATACATATTCTGAGCGTCAGCGGTCAAAAACACCGTGTCAAACTCAGGGTTTAATTTTCGGTTAGTAAGTGCCATCTGAAACTCATACTCAAAATCAGATACAGCTCTCAAACCCTTAACCACAGCAGTAGCCCCACGCTTTTTAGCATAATCCGCAAGCAGACCGTCAAAGCCGACAATCTCAATATTAGAAACTTTCGCTTCTTTAAGCGCTTCTTCTAAAAAAGAAATGCGCTCATCTATCGTAAAACTCGGCGTCTTATCCATATTGACTAACACAGCGACAATGACTTTATCAAACATTTTTGATGCTCTTTTAATAATATCAACATGTCCCAGTGTTACCGGGTCAAAGCTGCCCGGGCAAATTACGGTTCTGCTCATAAACAGCCTCCTGCAATATCAGTCGGACCACAATATATAGTCCTCGTGTCGGTATGTGCTTATCTTTATTTTACCATAGGTCCGCTCTCTGTCAAGAGTAAATTTGTAATATTTTTGTAATATTTTATCATTTAATGCACTTTCACAAATTATCACGCCTGTTTTGCTTATTTTTTGTGCAACAATAGGTAAGATTTCCTGTAATATTCCCATGTTATATGGCGGATCAAGGAAGGCTATGTCAAAGATTTTGGTAGTATTTTTCAAGCAACTTATAGAGTCAGCATTAATAACCTCCGCAAATTGTTGCAATTTTGTAACCTCTAAATTACGATTTATGCACCTTATTGCGCTTTTGCTCGAATCAATAAATATAGCGTTTTTGGCATTTCTGGATAAAGCCTCTATTCCCATCTGTCCACTGCCGGCAAAAGCGTCTAAAAATGTTCTGCCTTCGATCTCAAATTGAATAGAAGAAAACACTGCTTCTTTGATTTTATCCGTAGTCGGACGTACTATATCGTCACCTTTCAGCGTTTCTAACACTCTGCCTCGCGCAGATCCTGTAATAACTCTCATAACTTCTCCTTTTATCCCAATATTAATATTCTTTATTTTCGCTGCAATGCCGTTCTTTACTCATCTTCATGAAAATATTTATATACATTCAAAGCAGCAGTATGGTTCATTCCCGGTGCGCTTTCAAGTTCCTTGATTGTAGATTTTTTTATATTTGCAAGTGTTCTGAAATACCGCAACAATTCTTTTGCTCTTTTTTGTCCTATACCGTCAATTTTTTCAAGCGACGACGAAAAAATCTTTTTGCGCTTTGAGCGATTATAGGTTATTGCATAGCGATGAACCTCGTCCTGAATACCTGCAACAAACGAAAACACCCGTCTGTTTGGCTTTAGTGCAATCTCGCCGGCCGTTGATACTATCGCTCGGGTTCTGTGATTATCATCTTTTACCATGCCGAAAACAGGAATATCAAGACCAAACTCTTTTATAATAGGTGCCACCGCCGCCACTTGTGTTTTTCCACCGTCTAAAAGTATAAGATCGGGCAAGCGGGCAAAACCCTTGTCTGTCTTTTGGCTTTGTTGGTTTTCAGTTTCTTTTAGTTCGCCGTCGTAGTTCTCACTAATTTCTGTTAATTTTTTATATTCATTTAACCTTCTTGTAATTACTTCTCTCATAGAAGCACAGTCATCCTGACCGTCAAATGATTTTATCTTAAACCTTTTATATGCAGATTTTAGCGGCTTAGCATTTTCATAAACTATCATTCCGGCTACATTATCCTCTCCCGAAAGATTGGATATATCGTAGCTTTCAATATATTCGGGCACCGTTTCGAGAGAAAGCATAGTTTTTAATTCTTCCAATACAGAAAGTTGTCTGCCTGTAACTCCCTGCTGCTGAGCAAGCATCTCAAAAGCGTTCTCCCTGCACATATCCACCAAATTCTTCTGCACTCCCTTTGAGGGAACATTTATATAAACACGCTTACCCTTTTTTTGAGATAACCATTCTTCTATCATATCAGCATCATCAATATTTACACTCAAAGCTATTTTTTTAGGCACATCATCACGCATAGAGTAATACCTAAGCAAAAATTCACTCATAAAGACTTTTTCGTCATCAACATCGCTGACGATAAAATTTTCCTTATCAAACATTCTGGAATCAGAAAACCGTAACACTGTTGCACTGCCTTTATTAGAACTTATGCATACAGCGATAACATCGATTTCATCAATATTGATATTAACCACCTTTTGTTTGTCACGCATACGCTTTACAGCGTTAATTGTATCTCGATACCTCGCTGCAGACTCAAAATCTAAACGTTCTGCGGCATCTTGCATACTTTCATTTAGTTTTTTTAGCGTTTTAGAACTGCCCCCCTGCAAAAAAGCAAGAGCTTCGTCAACGCGTTCATTATATTCTTTCAACGATACTCTTCCTGTACAAGGAGCACAGCACTGCTTTATATGAAAATTTAAACAAGGTCTACCCTTTTTAAAATCATCGGGAAATTTTTTGTTGCAGGTTGGCAGCATAAATATTTTCATTGCCTCTTCTACGCTTGTCTTAACATAAAAGCTGGATGTATAAGGGCCAATATACTGCGCTGAATCATCGCCTTTTTGCAGCACATAATCTATGCGTCTCCACAACTCATCAGACACCCTGATGTAACTATAACCTTTATCATCTTTTAGCAAAATATTATACTTTGGCTTGTGCTGCTTTATCAAACTGCATTCCAAAATCAGCGATTCGAACTCACTGTCCGTTATGATATATTCAAAATCATCTACATTGCTAACCATACGACGGACTTTTTCAGAGTGATTATTCTGTGAACCAAAATACTGGCTTACTCGATTTTTGAGTTTTTTTGCCTTTCCGATATATATTATTTTTTTATCTTTATTTTTCATGATATACACGCCAGGCTGCATAGGCAATGCCATCGCTTTTTTGCGTAACAGGCTCAGTTTTTCGTTCACAATATCACTCCTTCACACAATATACCATTTCAAATATACATTATTATTTTTGATTTTTCAACCTAAGAAAATACTTTTCATCTCTCTACTAAGCGTCCAAATTATAGTAATAATAAAAAAATAAAGGCGGATAAAATCCGCCCTTGAAAATTCCAAATTATTATTCGGCAAAACCTGTATTCACCAAAGCAACAAGACCTTCTACTGCTTCTGTTTCATCTGTACCGTCGGCAAAAATCTTGACTGTAGTTCCGCCGATAATACCAAGTGACAAAACTCCCAAAAGACTTTTTGCGTTAACTCTTCTCTCATCTTTCTCTACCCAAATGGTTGATTTATATTCGTTAGCCTTCTGAATAAAGAAAGTTGCCGGACGAGCATGAAGCCCTGCTTTATTTTGAACTAAAACATCCTTTGCATACATAAAGATACCCTCTTTTTAAAACATAAATTATCAGTGAAACCCTCGGGCTCAAGCGCCCTTTATTGATTATTTTATATTATATCCACAAAAAACACTAAGGTCAACACTGAAAAAACATTTTTGGTTTGATATATAATTGAAGAATTTTAAAAATCTTTTTTGTTGTGCAAAATCACTAAAATAATTTCGAGATTTTGTATTTACTTACCATTGCATAGAATTTTTAACTGACAATTTTATGTAATTAATCAATACAGTTCAGTCATTTTATTAATTTTTACCAATAATTATGCTATTTGCAAGTTCCTTTTCTTTTTCAGTCAAATTTGCCTTTTCTATAAGATCAGGACGGTTTTTGGCTGTTTTAATAACGCTTTGTTCTCTGCGCCATTTGGCAATGTTTTCATGATGTCCGCTATACAAGACCTGCGGAATTTCTTTGCCGCGCCACACTTGAGGCTTAGTGTACTGAGGATATTCGAGCAAGCCGTTATAGTGGCTCTCCTGAGTAAAACACTCGTCGTCTGACAATACACCGTTTACAAGCCTTGACAGTGCATCAACAAATACAAGAGCCGGCAGCTCGCCGCCTGTTAAAACATAGTCGCCGATAGAAATTTCCTCATCCACATACTCATCTATCACTCTCTGGTCAACGCCCTCATAGTGGCCGCACAATACACAGACGTTTTCAAGTGTTGACATCTCCTTTAGCCTATTTTGATCAAGAATTTTACCCTTTGGCGACATATAAATAAAATGCGGCTTATCTCCAATTTGGCTGCAAATATTCTCAAAGCAAAGCGCAATTGGCTCCGCCTTTAAAAGCATGCCCTTGCCACCACCATAAGTAGAATCATCCACCCTTTTGTGCTTGTCAAAAGCAAAATCTCTGAGTTGATGGCAAAAAATATCCAACACTCCTTTTTTCTGTGCTCTTCCCAATATACTTTCGTTTAGAACCGTCTCGCACATACCGTCAAACAGCGTAATGATATCAATCCTCATCGTCAAATAATCCTTTCATAGGATATATATATATTTTACCATTCTCTATATCGATTTTTTTGACTACATCTTGTATCACCGGAATATAAAACAACTTAGAATTTTCGTCTTTCATTTCATAAACATCATTAGCGCCTGTTGATATGACATTAGTAACCTTACCATAGAGTTTTTGTGAATCAACGTCCACTATATCAAGTCCGATAATATCTTGTATAAAATACTCGCCCTCTTGAAGTTTAATATCCTCACGTTTTATAAATAAAACGGTATTTCTGAGCTTAGCGGCAGCCTCTACAGTGTCGACCCCGTCTATCTTAATAATAGCAATATTTTTATGTGGACGACATTTAACTGAAATGCACTTTTTATCTTTGCCGATATACATCTTTTTTATATTTAGCAAATCACTCGGAGAATTACACCAACACTCAAAGCGCACTTCGCCTCTGATTCCGTGAGTTGAAACTATCTTTCCGATTTCTAAAAATTCTTTTACCATAATTTCTCCCGTTCAACGAGTTGTTTTCGATTAATTTTTATATATTCTAACATATATAAATATTGTTTTCAAGAATCTGGTTTAATGATACGTCTATGCCTTTATATAACTAGATAGTAAACAAAAACCGCCGTACTATATAAGACAAGTACAGCGGTTTTATCTGTTTGATCAAAATCAGTCGATTTCAACCATAATTTTTTCATTCTTGCGTATAGCAGCAGATCTTGCGACAGTACGAATAGCTTTTGCTATTCTACCCTGCTTGCCGATGATTCTACCCATATCATCCTGTGCTACATGAATGTGGTATACAATAACATCATCTTCATTGGGCTCGTCAACAGTAACATTAACTGCATCCGGATCTTCTACTAAACCCTTAGCAATAGTAAGAAGTAATTCTTTCATTTTTTATCCTTTCCAAGTGCATTTTTTAAGCTCCTTTTAAGAGCTTTATTTTTAAGTGCGCTGTAAGTGTGATTTTAAAATACACTTAGCACTTATATTATACACTTTGATTATTTTTGCATATTTTTCGCATGTTATGCGCAATATGATGGGCGATCAGATCACACCGTTCTTTTTGAGCAACGATTTAACAGTATCGGTAGGTTGCGCGCCTTTTGAAATCCATTCTTTTACTTTGTCTGCGTCAACTTTAACTTCAACAGGTGTAGCAAGCGGGTTGTAAGTACCGATTTCTTCAATAAAACGACCGTCACGCGGATAGCGTGAATCTGCAACTACAATACGATAGAACGGATGCTTTTTAGCTCCCATTCTTTTGAGTCTGATTTTTACCATTTCTATACCTCCTATTTAGATTTTACAGCTTTGTTTACAAAAACATTTATAAACTCAGCCTTATATTATTTACCAAAGTTTTTGGCTAATAAACTTATTTAAAATCACATCCCCGGGAAGCCTCCGCCCATAGGCGGCATTCCGGTGTTAAACATACTGCGCATACGTTTACCCTTTTTGCTGTTAGAGTTTAATGTACGCATCATTTTTTGCATTTGTTCTAACTGCTTTATAAGGCGGTTAACTTCTTCAACCGGTCTGCCCGAACCCGCGGCTATTCTGCGCTTTCTAGAGGGATTCATAAGCCCGGGTCTCTCTCTTTCTTCCTTAGTCATTGAGAGAATAATAGCCTTCATCCAGTCAATTTGGCGTTCGTTTATATCAACGTTATCCAGCTTATTCCCTAAGCCCGGAAGCTTTGACATTATGCCCTTTAGAGGTCCCATTTTTTGTATCTGCTCAAACTGATCCAACATATCGTTGAAGTCCATCTTGTTTTTGAGCATTTTTTTGGCAAGTTCTTCGGCTTTTTTCTGATCTAGTTTTTGCTCTGCATCCTCTATCAGAGTCAGAACGTCTCCCATTCCCAAGATACGGCTTGCCATTCTGTCCGGATGGAAAACCTCGATATCATCCAGCTTTTCTCCGGTACCGGAAAACTTAATCGGTCTTCCTGTAACCGCCTTAACCGAAAGAGCAGCACCACCTCTGGTATCGCCATCGAGTTTTGTCAGGATCACCCCTGTAATATCAAGCTTTTCATTGAAGGTTTTAGCAACATTTACAGCGTCTTGTCCTGTCATAGAGTCGATTGTCAAAAGAATTTCGTTTGGCTCAACCTGTTCTTTAATATTCTCAAGCTCCTGCATAAGCTCTTCGTCAATATGCAAACGTCCTGCAGTATCGATAATAACTATGTCGTTTCCATAGTCTTTTGCATGAGAAATTCCCTTTTTAGCAATAATGACTGGGTTTTCCGTGCCCATTTCAAACACAGGCACCTCTGCCTTTTCTCCTACAACCTGCAGCTGTTTAATAGCCGCCGGTCTATATATATCGCACGCAACAAGCAGCGGACGGTGTCCCTGTTTTTTCAAAAGTTTTGCTAATTTTGCTGCGTGAGTGGTTTTACCTGCTCCCTGAAGTCCGCAAAGCATAATAACCGTAGGCGGCTTTGAAGCAAAATCGATTTTTGCATCATCTGTTCCCATTAAAGCGGTCAGCTCTTCGTTTACTATTTTAATAACCATTTGAGCTGGGGTAAGACTCTCCATAACAGCAGCTCCGACTGCACGTTCAAAAATACGATTGGTAAAATCTTTTGCAACCTTATAGTTTACATCTGCTTCCAATAGCGCAAGCCTAACCTCTCGCATTGCTTCTTTTACATCAGATTCACTCAGCTTTCCTTTATTTTTAAGCTTTTTAAAAGCATTGCTGAGTTTTTCGGTCAATCCTTCAAATGCCAAATTTACACCTCCTATCGCAAATCTGCGTTAATAAAATTAAATTATAAAATGTCATTTATATTATCAATTATTTTTTGTGCGTAAGCTTTTATCTCTTCATTGTCGGTTTTTTCAAAAATACTTTGTGCATTTTTTTCTATTTGAACAAGGTTTTTGCAATAATGCTTATAAAGCCCTAGTTTTTCTTCATAGAACCTAAGCTTTTTTTGAGCCTTGTTTAGCGCTTCTCTGACGCCCTGGCGGCTGATCGAGAGTATATCGGCAACCTCTGAAAGCGATAAATCTTCATTTATATACAGCTCAACTATTTTTTGCTGAGACTCTGACAACAACTTAGAATAAAAATCATAGAGCAGAGAAATTTCCAGTTTTTCTTCCATTTCACCACTCCTAAAAATCTTGTAAAGCAAAACACTTTACAGATTATATCAATATAATTCAATTTTGTCAATACAAACTTTTCTATAAACTAAAAACCGCTTGCAAAGCATGAGTCTCTTAACGGAAAATTTAAAAATCGAACAGAAAAAAGAGTAAACGCTACGATTACAAATGAAATCGTAGCGTTTGTTCATGTTTTATATTCTAATGATAACGTCACCTTGGTGGAAGAATACTTGTTGATATAACGCATTCCATTTATAAGTTTGTTATTTTAATATAAATCTCCGATAGGCTGCATCTATCTTTTCACGCAGTTTTTCGTAATCTTCTTTAACGCTGATAACTTCATAAATGGGCTTTTCTGTTTCGTCAATACAGCAGTCGCAGTAATCGTCAAGGTACGAGCCTTCGAAATAGTCATTGACAAAGGGCAAAACATCCTCGCGGATATCGCCGTCCCACAGCTTGCCGTTACAATAGTTCATGAAGAATTCTGTTCCCGTCATCTGTCCGTTTCTGACCATAGCGCATTCCTCGGCATCCAGATTCTCACCCTCAAAGCCTCTGTCGATAATCCACCACAAAAACAAACCGATGTGATTTGCCGCTTTCAACCAAATTTCCCATTGCTGTTCATCGGTCAGCGCACCGGAACAGTTGTTTTTCTCACGGTACTGTTTCTCCGCGCTATCCCAATGCCAATCGGCTCTATCAAGCGTCATTTACATCCTCTCCTTATAAATACGATTTTGTGCGGTTCATATCCGTCACTAAATCCGGGTTATCCTGCTTCATCAATTCAATCAGCTTATGGATGTTTTCCAAATCCTTCTGAATTGCCTGATATTCTTCCTCTGTGATTCCTACAAGCTGAATAAAATCCACCTTGCCGTTGAGGGTATCCAGCGATTGCGCCGAGGTATCGGGAACAGTAATCAATGAGGTGATTTTGGAATCTGTTCCGCTGTGCAGGGGAGTACCGCCGTGGATACATTCAAAAGGCTCAAACCAACGCTCCGAGGTGTAGGTGTAGCGTGCAATATTAGACAACATATCCAGCGCCCACATACATTCTTCTGCTGAATCAGCCTTGAGTTTCAAGGTCATTTCATATCCCCAGCGGCTGTATTCTCCGCCAAACGCTTCTTCGTCGCCATACAACTCTGTCATTCCGTAGGTCACGATATGACGGCAGCCGTTACCCATATCATAAACGGAAACGCCGTCTAAATATTCGTCTCCGCCGAACATCGCGCGCGACTGAATATCGGTTCCGTAATGCGCCGGCTTCTGCCCTAGATACAGACGGTCAAATTCCGCGTCTATTGCTTCCCAGCCGGGCGCCCATTCGTTATCTTCTTTCATTCTTTTGACATACTCTTCTTTTGTCATAATATCCTCCTAAAAATCTACTTCATATTCATCAGGATCTGCCCATGCGCCCAAGCACTCCTGCTGACCGACATAGAGCAAAATATTGTCTTTCATAATAAACTCTATCCCATGTTCGGGCTCCCACTCACAGTAACCGGCAACGGAATAACCAACGTTTTCTCCCTGCGGCATCATCACATACAGCGTGGGCTTTTCGATATAGTTGAGAATATCCCTTCCACTGACATCGGCTGGCACTTTTTCGTTGATTTCCTGTACAAATTCCTCGTTCCATTCCTCAAGCATATAGCTGTGATAATCACAGATACGTTTACAAATATGGTTGACCTCCGCATCGCTCAAGCCGATAAAAGCTTCGGCACACTGCTCGGCATATTCCGAATCTGCTTCCTTTTCGATCAATACATCAATCTCTTTGCCAAACATCGGCGCGTATATTGTTCCCGATAAAAAATATTCATCTTGTTCTTTGATGTTTTTTATTTGTTTCATAATTTACCTTTCTTGATTTTTCTTTTTTCTGTTTTGATCCAGTACAATTATCGTCTTTTAATCACAATTAAAACTATTTGGTAGCTTTTTTCTGCATAAGCAAAGCGCCAAGCCAGCTATTATAGATGGTCATGCGGCTGTTATAGCATATCGCTGTATATTTGTTTATATCAACATCCTCGCTTGAAACGCACCAAAAACCTTCGTCACCGTTTTGAAACAGTGTGCCGTAGCGACGGTTCATCATACCGCAGGTCACATGCACTAAGCGGAGTCTTTGTTCTTGCCGCAGCGAGCCGCATTGACGGTAAAAATTGTAGAGGAACCGCAAGGTTTTGTCATCGGGCATAATGCCGAAATACACAAATGTCGGTGTTTGCTCAAACAGCTCCAGCCCCTCGGGCTGTGTGATTTCTAAAATTTGACAGTACTTTTCCACGTCAGAAATTTGATAGAATTTCTTTTTGACAATGTACCGGTGAAGCAAATACGGTACTGCCGCCAGATAAAACGAAAGCGGAAACAAAAAGAAAAGTCCTAACTGCGCAATCGCTATGCTCGCTGAGAAAAAAATGGTAATAACGAGCACTACCAAGAAAACTTCCTGCGCCGGGTGCAGTTTAGAGTGGAGCTCTATGATACAGCGATTGCGTTCCTGCTCCGCTTTATCGCGCTTCCGCAGCCAAATCACAAGAGGAGAAATAAAAATCGCGAGGGTGCCGAACATCGTTAAAAAGACAACCGACCCCAAAATATAATCATGGTTATAATCATTAAGATTTACAAGCAGCACGATAAATGCTGCCAGCACCAAGCCCCAGCCAATCAGCTGCCAGATAAGATAGGTGTGTTTT
>DEKP01000016.1:0-22594 GCA_002353935.1 Ruminococcaceae bacterium UBA2719
GCCTCGGTTCTTTTTTCTTTAAGCCATAAAAGTTTTTATAACTAATAAAAATAGTATTAATAATATGAAATAGGGCTTAAATATAGGATTTGGCTTATTTTTCTTTGGAATAATAAAAAGATTGTAAAAAAGTTGTTATAAATCGTAACATTTATCTTGATTTTCTTATAGAGATAGTATATAATCGATATGTCGGTGGCATTTTGTGTCATTTAGTGGCAATTTTAATATAAAAATAAACAGGGGGTGGCAGAATATGTTCTTAGGAACCAGTATACATAATATGGATCAAAAGGGCAGGGTTATTCTGCCGTCTAAATTCAGAGAAGAGCTTGGCGAGACTTTTTATGTTACAGGAGGCTTTAACCGCTGTGTACAGATTTTGTCGTCAAAGCAGTTTGAGCTTCTGCGTGATCAGATAAGAAAACTACCTGTTGCAAAGGCATTGTCTCTGCAATATCTTCTGATTGCTAATGCAGCTCAGGTTTCACCGAATGCCCAGGGGAGAATTATGATTCCCCAAAAACTTCGTGAAGATGCCGGACTGAATAAAGATGTTGTCATAGTAGGAATGGACACTCGCATTGAAATATGGAGCAAAGATATTTATGAGCCGTTCATTCAAAAGGAAAAAGAAGATAATATAGAAGATGCTCTTGAGCTTTTGTCCTTTGGAGGCTGATATGGAGTTTTCTCATATTCCCGTAATGCTTACCGAAGCTGTGGAAGGGCTTAATATTCAAAAAAACGGAATATATGTTGATGCCACAGCGGGCGGCGGAGGACATTCACAAGCTATTTTAGATCGCCTCGAAAACGGAAAGTTGATTAGTATAGATCAGGATCCGGATGCTATATTAAATTTGCAGCATAGATTTAAAGATAACGAAAATTCGATAATTTTAAAAGGTAATTTTGGCAATATCAAAGAGCTTTTAAATGAAAGAGGAATCAACTGTATAGACGGAATTTTGTTTGATATAGGCGTATCATCGCACCAGCTTGATAAAAAAGAACGCGGATTTTCATTTCATGAAGATGCGCCGCTTGATATGCGTATGAGTCAAAGCGGAGTATCGGCTGCGGATTTGGTTAATACGCTTTCAGCAAAAGAACTTTCAAAAATTATATTTGAGTACGGTGAAGAAAAATATGCTAATTCAATTGCCAGAGGGATAGTAAAAGCGCGTGAACAAGCACAGATAAAAACTACTTTTGAGTTAGCTGAAATTGTTAAGGCAAATGTGCCTCAGAAAGTAAGGCGGGAGTCTCATCCGGCAAGAAAAACCTTTCAGGCTTTAAGAATATCGGTAAATCGTGAACTTGATGTTTTAGAAAAAGGCTTGCAGGAGGCTTTTGATATGCTTTCCGGCGGTGGAAGGATAGCTGTTATTACCTTCCATTCATTAGAGGACAGAATTGTAAAAAGAATATTTGCCTCGTGGTGTCAGGGGTGTATATGTCCGAAGGACTTGCCTGTATGCGTATGTCATAATAAAGAAAAAGCTAGGTTGATTGTCAAAAAGCCGATAACGCCATCAGAAGAAGAGCTTTTAAATAACTCTCGTGCCAGAAGTGCAAAACTCAGAATTTGTGAAAAATTATAACGAATTCTACTGTATATAGTATTTTTATTTTAAAAAATATCTATATTTGTGTATATTTACTATGGACAAACTGTAGTATATATAGTAAAATGATAACAATGCTGTAAACTTTGTTACAAAATCATCTACAATACAATTTCTTGTGGTAACATCTGAATGTTGATACACAATGCTGTTGTTTGTTGATAGAGTTTTACAGATGTGTTTAAAATGGATTTATAATGAAATTTACGATATATTACAGATTTGTAATTTGATCTGTAAAAAACAGAAACCAAAGTGCTTGATTTTTAAGCAGATATTCGGGGTGTAATAATCATGGTTTATTCGCACAGAAATCTTGCGTATGACCTCACCTTGTTTGAAGAGCCGTATGAGGATGAATATCAAATTCATGGCAGGCTGAAAAATAAGAAGGTTGAGAGAAGCGCTCCTCAGGACAATGAGGAATTAACAATTGAAGAAAACAAGAAGGAACGCGCAGAAAAAAAGCAAAAGGTAAGAAAAGCCAAGCGAAAAAAGGGCGATGTAATGAAAATCGCTATGGCATCTATATTTGGTATAGCGCTTGTTGTGGTTGTTGCATCAATTATTCAGGGACAAGTTCAGCTAACTGAGTTGAATCAAAAGATTTCTAATGCAAAAGATGATCTTTTGGAGAAGCAGAGTGTTTACACTCAATTAGAGATGAAAGTTGATTCCGGCATATCTACCTCAGTTGTCGAAGAATACGCTCAGGAGAAGCTGAATATGAGCAAGGCGAGCAACTCTCAGAAAGAGTTTATCGATCTTTCCAAGGGAGACAAGGCAGAGGTAACTTTAAGCTCGCACAACAACGTATTTGAATCTATTTCACAGGCGTTTTCGGATTTATGGTCATAACGCAGAGGTTGATTTAATAAATATGTATAAGAGTGTAGAGTAAGAGTTGAGATTTCATCTTAACTCTTTTTCTGCTATTGTATAGGTAGAATTTTTAAAATTTTATACTGTTTTTATTAGAAAATAGCATTAGAAAAGGAGGCTTGGATATGGGCGCTAATCAAAAATTAAGACACAGAACGGTTTGGCTTTTAATTATAATACTTGCATTGGGCTTTGGCGCTGTTATCTCAAGACTTGCTTATTTGCAACTCGTAAAAGGCGATGATTTGCAGAAAAAAGCGGTTGAACAGCAACTGGTTGATACAACAATCAGTGCTAAACGTGGCACAATATATGACACAAAAGGAAAAGTTTTGGCGCAGTCGGCGTCCGTATGGCGCGTTGTGATGGCACCGGCGACTTTTGAAAATGACGAACAACGAGAATATGTCGCAAAAAACTTAGCTGAGATTTTAGATTTGGATGAAGCTGAGCTTTTAGAAGATACTAAAGAAAATACTTATTATGTATCTGTGAAGCGCAAGATAGAAAGTGAAGAAAAAGACAAAATACTGAAGCTAATGAACGATATAGAAGAAAAATATGAGATATCCGGCGTGATATCGCTTTTGGATGACTATAAGCGATATTATCCGTATAACGAACTGGGCTCTTCTGTAATCGGCTTTACAGGAAGCGATGATCAGGGCCTTTCCGGAGTTGAGGTTCAATACGACGATTATTTGAGCGGAACGCCGGGCAGACTTGTTACATCTAGAAGTGCTGTTTCGACAAAAGCTGCATTTGAATATAATCAGAATATAGACGCGGTAGACGGGGATTCGCTGATACTGACAATTGATGAAACGATACAGAGCATTGTTGAAAAATACATGGCACAGGGAATAGTTGATAACGATGTATATAATCGTGGCGTATGTATAGTTATGGATGTAAATACCGGAGAAATTTTAGCTATGGCCAGCGTTAACGGGTTTGATCTTAACGATCCTTTTACACTTAGTCAAGAGGAAAAAGAAAGAATGAAAACGGTTGACTCTGAATATCTGATAAAAAACGGTTATACAGAAGATCCCTCAAAGCTTAGCGATGAAGAATATAAGAAACTTGAAAAACATGCGAAAAATGAGCAAGAGTCATCGGCTTTGTCAAAAATGTGGAGAAACAAAGCGATAAGCGACACCTATTATCCGGGTTCGGTTTTTAAAATGGTTACGCTTTCTATGGCGCTTGAAGAAAATCTGGTTAATGAAGATTCTCGGTTTTCCTGTTCCGGAGCGTATAAGCTGTATGAAAAAAATATTCACTGTCATAATACAGCAGGACACGGCACAGAGACCTATCAAGAAGCGTTGTGGAATTCTTGTAACCCTGCATTTATACAGATAGGGCAGCTTGTCGGTGAAGAAAAATTCTGGGATTATTATCAAGCGTTCGGCTTTTCTGAAAAAACCGGAATAGATCTTCCGGGCGAGAGCGACGATATCTTCTTTAGCGAAGACGGTTCTTTAGGACCTGTAGACTTGGCGGTTGCGTCATTTGGACAAAACTTTTCCATTACTCCTATCCAGATGATAACGGCGGCTTCTGCCGTTGCCAACGGAGGCAATCTTGTACAGCCTCATGTTGTCAAGCAGATTTTGGACTCAAAAGGTAATGTTGTTAAAACAATTCCTAATGATACAAAACGTCAGGTAATATCTACTGACGTTTCAAAAGAAATGCGCGAGATACTGGAACAAAACGCTATAACAGGTTCCGGTAAGGCAGGGTATGTTGCCGGATATCGCATAGCAGGAAAAACCGGTACGTCAGAAAAACTCAACGACTCTAACGGTGACGGAGTTGACGACTACATAGCTTCTTACTGCGGCTTTGCTCCTGCGGATAATCCTAAAATAGCCGCTCTTGTGTTTTTTGATACTCCTTTGGGAGGAAGCTACTACGGATCTGCCGTATCAGCTCCCGTATTTGCAAACATAATGAGCGAAGTACTTCCGTATCTTGAGGTTGCTGCGCAGTATACTGATGACGAACTTGCAAACATAGATACAACAGCAGGTTCATATACCGGGATGTCAGTTAAAGACGCTACAAAAGCTGCAAATTCAGATGGTTTCAACGTTACTGTTAAGGGCGAAGGCGATAAAGTACTCGCTCAGGTTCCTGTAACAGGAACTACAGTGCCGGTAGACGGAACAATAGTTTTATATACAGATGAAAACAGTTCAAGCGAGAAGGTGACGGTACCTGATCTTGTTGGATATTCCGTTTCTGATGCGAACTATATAGCATCTTACTCCGGTCTCAATATCAGCGTTTCTGGTTCGGCTTCATCGTCCGACAGTGTTTCTGTGGCACAGAGTATAAAAGAGGGTGAGCAGGTAAGCCCCGGTACAGTTATTACCATTACGTTTACTTCAGGCTCTACTATAAACGACTAGTTTTGTTAGTAAGGCACTGATCTCATGAAATTAAATTTTATCGAATTATTGTAAAACGATCAAACACTGGTTATAATTTTAAAACTCAGTTATAAATTAATTTATTGATAGATATAACAGACGAATAAATAAAATAAATGAAAAAATCAACGAGGTGTTAAAATGGCAGTCGGATTATGGTCTTTTGGTACGGCGGTTGTAGCGTTTGCTTTGACCGCTCTGATAGGAAAATTTCTTATTCCTTATCTGCACAAATTGAATTTCGGTCAAACTATTCTGGATATCGGTCCTTCATGGCATAAAAACAAGCAGGGAACTCCTACTATGGGCGGTATAATGTTTATAATAGGAATAGTTGTTTCTGCGACGGTTGCTATTGTACTTTACTCAGGCATTAACGGTTCGTTGGGTACTGTTGAAAAATATATTTTTGTAGGACTTTGCATGGCTCTGTTAAACGGGTGTATAGGCTTTGTTGATGATTATATAAAAGTAGTAAAAAAACGTAATCTCGGACTCACTGCTATTCAAAAATTGATTTTACAATTTTCAGTTGCTGCGTTATATCTGTTTGTAATGTATCTCTTAGGTGATGATACAACTGTTGCTATTCCTTTTTTAGGTTCTGTCAATTTTGGTTTTTTCTATTATGTACTTATGGCTGTTATAATTGTCGGACTTACAAACGCAGTAAATCTTACCGACGGTATAGATGGACTTGACGGTTCTATTACGTTTTTTGTAGCATTATTTATGATGATGATAGCGAATGTTATGTTTATATATCAGCCTGTTGTTATTTTCTCTGCGGCAATAGCAGGAGGATGTTTGGGATTCCTTGTTTGGAATTTTCATCCGGCAAAAGTTTTTATGGGCGATACGGGTTCGCTGTTTTTGGGCGGAATAATTTGTGCCGCTGCGTTTGCTATGGATATGCAAATTATACTTTTGCTTATCGGTTTAATGTATTTAATAGAAATGTTCTCGGTTGTTTTACAGGTTCTTTATTTTAAGCTTACTCACGGTAAACGCTTGTTTAAAATGAGCCCGATACATCACCATTTTGAGATGTGCGGTTGGAATGAAATGAAAATTGTATGTGTTTTCAGCGGTCTTACTGCTGCTTTTGGCACAATTGCTTTATTGTTAGTAATATTTGGATAAAAACTATATCTAAGGGATTTGAATAAGATAATTATTTATGATGATTTAATTTTGACAAGAGAGGTGTTGCGTTATGAATACAATCGAATATTCTTCTAAAGAACGCAGAAGAGATTATGAGAGAGAAACCGGCGCAGTTTCTCACAAAAGTCAAAATTATAACAAACGTAACAGAATAAAGAAAAGATTCTCTTTGATCAGTATGGGCAAAGGACTCGACATGCCGTTTTGCATACTGATTATGATATTGCTGGCGGTAGGGCTTACTATGATGTTTTCTGCCAGTTATCCTGTAGCATATTATGAGATTGGTGACAGTTATTATTATTTAAAAAGACAGCTGCTGTTTATTTTAATAGGTCTGATTTTGATGCTGGGGATATCCTTTGTAGACTATCATTATTTTCACCGAATGAGCGTAGTGGTTTTGGCTGTGTCTTATTTTGCGTTGCTTCTTGTACTAGTCTTGCCATCTCCTACAGGCGTTCACAGATGGATAGGCATAGGATCTTTCGGAATACAGGCGTCAGAGATCAGTAAGTTTGCCATTATCTTGTTTTTAGCTCATTGGGGCAGTAAATATTATGACAGAATGAACACCTTTAAATACGGCGTTCTGCCCGGACTTATAGTATTTGTCTCTACTGCAGCGCTACTGTTATTAGAGCCTCATTATTCTTGTATAGTTATTATTGCTTTGCTGACGGTTTTGATGTTGTACATATCGGGAATTAATATCAAATGGTTGCTTATAGGCGGCATTGCTCTGATAGCAGTAATATTAATTTTGTGGGTAACAGGGATGCTCAGTTACGCTATGGAGCGTATGGAAGGCTGGGGTCAGGCGCTGACAGCTACGGAAGGAAAACTTTGGCAAGATACCTGGCAGACCAGAAATTCGTTATATGCTATTGGTTCTGGCGGACTGTTTGGTCTGGGCTTGGGACAATCCAGACAGAAATATCTGTTTTTGCCCGAGCCTCAAAATGACTTTATATTTGCTGTAGTTTGTGAAGAACTTGGGCTTGTGGGAGCAGTTATAATACTTTTGATATTTGCTCTTTTGGTATGGCGCGGTATAGTTATATCTCTGAGAGCCAAAGACCGCTTCGGAAAGCTATTGGGTATTGGACTTACATCTTTGGTTGGTTTGCAGGTAATACTAAATATTCTGGTTATTACCGACTGGCTTCCCAATACCGGTATCAGTTTGCCGTTTTTTAGTTACGGCGGCAGTTCGATACTCACACTTATGTTTGAAATGGGTATAGTTTTGTCTATATCCAGAACATCAAATATAGAAAAAAGCTAAAAATATAGAGAGAATCTCAAGGCGAGACATACGTTTTAAGCTTTTGGTTTTGCCTTATTAGATATAATAAATTTGTCAGTAAAATTTATTCAAAAAGTTCGCTTTTTGTTGAAATGCTGAAATAATAAATTACGGAGTTATTTATATGAGAGTTTTACTTGCCGGAGGCGGTACCGCGGGTCACATCAATCCAGCTATCGCTATTGCGGGATACATCAAAAAAATGGAAAAAGATGCCGAGATACTTTTTATAGGTAATAAAGACGGCATGGAGCAACGATTGGTTTCACAAGCAGGATATGATATAAAATCTGTTGTAATCAGCGGATTTAAGCGCAGTCTAAAGCCCAAAGATATTGCGCATAATATAGCGACTGTTGAGCGTGCTATAGTATCAAAACACGACGCTAAAAAAATTATCAAAGAATTCAATCCCGATATATGTATCGGAACGGGCGGGTATGTAAGCGGACCTGTAATTTTGGCAGCTTCCAGACTAAAGATTCCTACAATTATTCATGAGCAGAACGCTTTTCCGGGAGTTACCAACAAAATGCTGGCTAAAAACGTTGACCGCGTTATGCTTGCAATCGAGGATGCAAAACAGCACTTTGACAAAAGAGCCCACTTTGTTGTTACCGGAAATCCTATAAGAACAGACATTTTGACTGCGGATAAAAATCAGTCAAGAAAAGAGTTGGGGCTTGATGATCGTCCTGTTGTTTTGTCATTTGGCGGAAGCTTAGGCGCTAAGTGTATCAATAAAGCTATGGCGGCTCTCATCGAGCGAAGTGCTAAAGATAAGCGATATCAGCATATCCACGCCTACGGTCAGCAGGGGACATGGTTTCCTGATCTTGTAAAACAAAACGGAGTAAAAATAGAACAATCTCCAAACCTTGATATAAGACAGTATATTAATAATATGCCTACGTGCCTTGCAGCGTGCGATTTGGTCGTATGCAGAGCCGGAGCAATCACTCTGTCGGAGGTTCAGGCAAAGGGCAAACCTGCAGTTTTGATCCCTTCTCCCTATGTTGCAGAGAATCATCAGTTTCACAACGCTATGGCTATGGTCAACAAACGTGCTGCAGCAATTTTAGAAGAAAAGGATTTGACAGGCGAGTTGCTGATAAAAACCGTTGATTCGCTTCTAAAAGATAAATCGGTATTAGAAGAGTACTCTAAAAATGCCGCAAATATGGCGATAACTGACGCTAATGAGAGAATTTATAAAATAATCAAAGAGATTATAGGATGAATTTAACTAAAAAATAAATACAGATTATAAAGATATCACCTTTCATAGCTATAAAACATAGAATACAAGGCGGTGAATGTTTAAAGTATAGTGTGAAAGGGTGTATATTGTGTCAAAACTTGTTGTAAACGGCTCGAGAAGATTATCGGGAGAAGTTAAAGTTCAAGGCTCAAAAAACTCTACTTTGCCTATTTTAGCGGCTACAATTTTATGTTCAGACGAATGTGTGTTGTATAACTGTCCTCGAATCAGCGATGTAGAGGCGAGCATCAGAATACTGCGCTACTTAGGCTGTACAGCTCATAGATATGAGAATACACTTGTCATTAATACCCGCGATATGTCAAGATACGATATACCGCAGGATTTGATGCATCAAATGCGTTCATCAATCATATTTTTAGGAGTAATAATTGCAAGGTGTAAACGTGCAAAAATGTCGTTTCCGGGCGGTTGCGAGTTAGGTCCGCGTCCAATAGATTTGCATTTATCTGCGTTAAGGCAAATGGGGATAGATATTACTGAAGAACACGGAGAACTTGAATGTGTGGCAGAAAACGGACTGAAAGCAGCAAAAATAGCTTTGTCATTTCCCAGCGTCGGAGCTACCGAAAACATAATGCTGGCGGCGGTAACAGCCAAAGGCACCACAATAATTACAAATGCGGCTCGAGAGCCGGAGATAGTTGATTTAGCAGATTTTTTGATATCCTGCGGAGCACATATATCAGGCGCCGGAGAGGGAACAATAATTATAGATGGTGTGGAAAAATTGAAGGGCACAACCCATTCGATTATTCCTGACAGAATCGTTGCTTCTACTTTAATGTCGTGCGCAGCGGTAACTCATTCTGATATTACTCTAAAGGGAGTTATACAAAGCCACCTGACATCTACAATTCCTATTTTTGAACAAAGTGGATGCGAAATTAATTTTGATAAAGGCGTTATGAAAATTTCTTCTCCGTATAAATTGAGGGGAGCAAAACTAATACGAACCATGCCCTATCCCGGATTTCCTACCGATGAACAGGCGCCTATTATGTCTTTGGCGGCAGTGTCGGACGGTATAACGGTTTTTGTTGAGAATATGTTTGAAAGCAGATATAAACACGTCAGCGAGCTTTGCCGGCTTGGAGCCAATATCAAGGTTGAAGGAAAAGTAGCTGTCGTTGATGGAGTTAAAAGGCTGTTGAGCGCAAATGTTACCGCTTTGGATTTAAGAGGAGCAGCTGCGTTGGTTGTAGCCGCACTATGTGCGCAGGGAAGAACCGAGATCAGCGGCATAGATTTTTTGGAGCGTGGATATGAGGATTTTGAAGGCGTTTTAACTAATCTTGGTGCAGATATTAAAAAAGTATAAAAATATTGCACTTGTATAAGAACGCAAACATCTCCTTTGCGTTTTATAAAAATTAGATTCAAACGGCTTTTGAATTATTCATCAGATAAATAATATATAAGGAATAATATTTAATAGTGATAGTTAAAAACAGAGGAGGGATTTGCGTGAGTGATGACGAAAGAAGAAAGTCAAAGCAAAGCATATATAAAATAAAAAAACAAAACAAAGGTAAATTTGCAAAAAACATTCGTCGCAAATCCCAAAAAGATGAAGAAAATTCAACCCTGATTTTTGAAGAGTTTTCTGATAAGGATAATAAATTTTATGTTGACGAAATAGAAGAGCGTAAGAAAAACAAAAAAAAGCAAAAAAAACAAAAGAAGTTTTCTGCACCCAAAAAGCCTGCAACGCCGCTTCAACGCAAGGTCAGAAAAATAATCAGTTATTGTTCTATCGTTGCGGTAGTTTTGATTATAGGCATTGTATTGTCGCTTACTGTTTTGTTTAAGACACAGGCATTTTCGGTTGTTGGAAATACTAAATACGATGAAGATGAAATAATTGAGACTGCTGGCATTTCAAAAAATGAGAATATATTTTTAGCTCGCAAATCTTCGGCTGAGAAAAAAATAATCAATAAATATCCATACGTTGAAGCTGTAAAAGTATCATTTAAAATTCCTGATACAATTACTATCAAAATAACCGAGGCGGTTGGGACTTATCTTATAAAAGTCAGCGATGAAAAATATCTTTTGGTCAGCTTAAAGGGAAGAATTTTAGATCAGACTGATAACATAAAAGGAGACTATGCTGATTTGCCTATTTTTATCGGTCCAAAGATTAAGTCTGAAGAAATTGGCAGTTATATAGAGTATGAAGATAATACTGTAGTTGAAATAATTGACAGTATTACAAATGTTTTTGCAGATAACGGCTATCAGGGCATTACAGAGATTGACGCTACCGATACGGCTGACATATCCTTTACATATAAAAACAGAATAAAGGTAAGGCTCGGGTTGCCGGAAGATATCGACTATAAAATTCGTACGGCTATGGCGATTATAACTGAGAAAATAGATGTTACCGAAAACAGTTCAATTGAAGGCGAGCTTGATGTATCGCGTTGTAATGTTACAAAGAAATCATATTTTGACGAAAAAACTATTTTATCAGTTGATCCTACAGCTGCGACTGAGAATACAGAAAGTACAGATTTATCGGGTAGAGATAACGATAAATCTGATTCGTCGGGCGGAGGAGATCAAGCGGAAGCTTCTAATACAGACGACGCCAAAGAAAATGATGCTTCTTCTGCCGAAGATTCACAGGAAAATCAACCAAAAACACCCATTTCTCAGAACGATTGGTATATAAACTGATGAATTTTTTGTAAATATCTAAAAAAATATTGAATTTATCGGTTGGATGTGTTAATTTATAAAGTAAATGAGTATAAATTATCTTATCGTGCGATAATGTTTATATTGTCATTAGAAGGAGGACGTAACATGGCTTTTGAAGTTGAAAAAGAAGCGATTGATTATTTACCGGTAATTAAAGTAATTGGTGTCGGTGGCGGCGGCGGTAACGCTGTTAACCGAATGATTAAAATGGATGTAAAAAATGTTGAGTTCATCGCGATTAATACCGATGAGCATGTACTTAGATTTTCTCAGGCAAGCCAGAAAATTCAGATCGGCGAAAAGGCGACAAGAGGCAAGGGCGCAGGTTCGATGCCCGATGTAGGACAAGCTGCTGCTGAGGAAAACCGCGAAGAAATCGCCGCTCTGTTAAAAGATACCGATATGGTATTTATTACCGCAGGTATGGGTGGCGGAACAGGTACAGGAGCTGCTCCTATTGTTGCCAAGATTGCAAAGGATATGGGCATTTTAACTGTAGCTGTTGTAACAAAGCCTTTTGCCTTTGAAGGTAAAAAACGTATGGCTCAGGCTGAACAGGGAATAGCTGAATTGTCCGCCTGTGTTGATTCGCTGATTATTGTTCCTAATGAAAGATTAAAATATGTTTCAGATCAGAGCATTACTTTGCAAAATGCATTTTTGATTGCCGATGATGTACTCAGACAAGGCGTTCAGAGTATTTCAGATCTTATCGTTGTTCCGGGTCTTGTAAACCTCGACTTTGCCGATGTAACAGCTATTATGCGTGACGCCGGCAACGCTCATATGGGCATCGGTAAGGCTTCAGGTAAAGATAAGGCAGTTGTTGCTGCAGATATGGCAATATCGAGTGCTCTGCTTGAGACTTCTATTGACGGAGCTACCGGTGTTATCATCAATGTTACTGCATCTCCGGATGTTACACTTGACGACATTGATGCTGCGTCTACTATGGTTTCTCAAAAGGCTTCTGAGAACGCAAATGTTATTTGGGGTGCTGTCATTGACGAGAACATGAAAGATGAAATAAGCGTTACTGTTATCGCTACCGGTTGCGGAAGTACTGAGGATAATTCCCAGGCGTTTCCGAATTCTTCTCCGGAAAAGACAGATATTCAGTCTCCGTCTTTATCCGCTCCCGTAGATGTTGACTCATCTGATGATGACGATTCATTCTATGATATTATGTCTATATTCAATTCATAATAAAACGCATATGTTAACTCCGTCGGATGAAAATCCGGCGGAGTTTTTTATCGGAGAAAAAATATTAAAAGAAAAAACGGTTGAAAATTTTTGTGATTTATGGTAAGATATATAAGTCAAACAAAACAAAATAGTCAAAAGGCTCATTGCTTATGTTTTTACTATTTAAATATGGTAAAAATACAAGCTCTATTTTCATATGCAATGAGTTGTTTTGAAAAGTTTTGTTTGACAGCATTGAGCTATGTATTTTTCGTGCGTAGCTTTGTAATTATTGCTGCGCACTTTTTATTTTACGGTTGAAAATTTTTATTATTTATGATAATATGGTTATGCGACGTAAAATTTAAGATCTTATCACTATTGAATAGCAGTGTATTTTTATTTATGGTAAAAATACATGCTCACTTTGACACGCTTTCAATAGTGGTTAAAATTTTACGTCGCGGTAAAAGAGCTATGTATTTTTCGTGCGTAGCTTTGTAATTATTGCTGCGCACTTTTTTATTTTTATATTGCATTTAAATTTTTTATGTGCTATTATTTATTCGCGACATAACTAAAGTGAATAAAAGTATTTTTGTATCAAAAAATAAACTGACACATTCTTTGTTTTGGTAAAAACACGGACTTTTTAAGTGTTAGTTTCTTTTGATACTTCGCTTTAGTTGTGTCGCAGCAATTATAAGCTTCGTGTTTTTCGTGCGTAGCTTTGTAATTATTGCTGCGCACTTTTTTATTTTACAGATGTTTTCTTTATGAGGTTTAATTTTGGTTTAAGGAGAGATTATTATGATACAGGGTGTCGATACAAAATTATTAGCTAACAAACTTAAATTTGCCAGAGAATGGTACAAAATGTCACAGCAGGATATTGCAGATATTTTGCAGATAGACCGCTCTACTTATTCATATTATGAACTGGGGAAAACACAACCTACTTTGAATAATTTGTATAAGCTCAGTTGTATATTTGGGATATCTACAGATAATTTTTTGAATCCTAATATTGATATTAGTTCAAATCTGTTTACAAATTCTTTAGAATTTTATCTTTCAAAAAAAGATAGAATGGATAATTATATTTTAAAATATAATAAGCTTAAGATAGATATTTTAAAATATATTAATAATAAATAAGGTGTTAAACAGCATAAAAACACACCGTTTATTATAAAACGGTGTACTTTTATAAGCTTTTTAATTTTAGTGAAAAAATCACATTTTGTTTGCAAGGGCTCTTTCCAGCCAAATGTCAGCTATATCAAGTGCGAGGTAAAGACCGTTTTTTTCGCTTGATTTTATCAGCTGTTTTCTGGGACTTAGATCAGGGTCTGTACAAAGCAGTTGAATAGCAACCTTGTCGGCTACTTCTAGCCCGTTAACTTCTTTTTTAGATTTTATTTGCATTCTTATAACAAAGCGCTGATCCATGCTGCCGTAGTATATTTCATCACCGCAGCGAACCAAGGGTTTGCCCTTATATGTTGAAAATTCTTTTTCAGCCAAAGAATCAATCCTTTCTTATATATTGAGATACGATTTTACGAGTGCTTCGAGCAAATCATCGCGGTCAATTTTACTGATAATATTTCTCGCGTTCTCATAGGTAGTTATATATGTTGGATCTTCGCTCAAAATATAGCCGACAATTTGATTTATGGGGTTATACCCTTTTTTACGCAGAGCGTCATAAACGGTAGTCAGCGCCGCTTTTATCTCGTCGTCTTTGTCTCCTCCAAGAGAGAAAATCATAGTCTTATCTAACATATAAACACCTCCGATAAAATCATTATACTATAATGATTAAAATATTGCAAGTCTTATAAAAAAATCGGAAAAACCGTCAACGGAATTTTGTTGATATATTAACTTTTCAGCATGATTCCGTTTTGTTTTAAATCCTCCACGATTTTATCAGATACCTTTGTAACTTCATCTTTGGTCAAGGTTCTGTTTGAATCCGAGAAGGTCAGACGTACAGCTATACTCTTAAAGTTTTTGTCTTCGTAAATATCGATAACTTCAAAGTTTTTTATAAGTGGGCACTGAACATTTTGGATAGCCTTTTTGATAGGCTCAAATTTAGACGATATAAACGACAAATCTATTTCAATACTCGGGAACTTTGATGGTTCTTCATACTGTATACTGTTGTTATTGATTTTACAGAACTTATCTATATCTATATCTGCAAATACCACAGCTGCGCGTTTGTCGATTTTGTTTTGGACCGAAGGGTGAGCGATGCCAATCTTGCCCAGAGATATGTCCTCACAGATGATTTCGTTAAGATTTGTAGGGTGCTCAAAGTTGTATTCGGGAGCATTTGTTTTATATTCAACCTTTTTGTGTTTCAATTCCTCAAAAATATCTTCTATAATACCTTTTAGCCTGAAATACAAGTCGCGGGTATTCATAGTTTTTGAATAAAGGGAGATACCAAGTATCTTGTTTTCTACACACATATTATTTTCATCCATGGCGGATACAACTCTGCCTACCTCAAAAATACCATAATCTGTAGAGAAACCTATGTTTTGTTTAATCTCACACAAAAGTGTAGGAATCATGCTTTTTCTGATAGTTTCAATATTAGGGTTAGTCGCGTTTTTAAGTTTTATAACGCCTACGTTGTCAATGCCGATTTCCTTTTGATTGTCAACATTATTCCAGATGTATGAGTGAAGCTCGTGCAAAGAATAACGTTTTACAAGAATATCTTTAATATTATCTTCGTCTTTTTTTGTGTTTTCTGGTCTGGTGGGGAAGAGAGGCGCCTTTGCTGTATGGATTTCAAAATTATCATAGCCGTATATTCTCGTTATTTCTTCAATAATATCCGCCTTGATAGTTACGTCTTTTGTTGCTCGGTATGACGGTACGTCGACAGTGAAGTTATTATCGTTTAACTCTACTTTGAACCCGAGTTTAGTCAATGTATCAATTATAGTATCGTTATCAATACTTATACCTGTATATTTGTCAACGTAATCTTTATTAAAATTCAAGGTTACCTTAGGATATTTATATGCGTATTCATCAGTTAGAGATGAAACAATTTTAACATTTTCGTCATACTTGTTGAGTAAGTATACAAAACGTGCGATAGCCTTCACAGTCAGTTCGGGATCGAGCGATTTTTCATAACGAATTGACGCGTCTGTTCTGTGAGAAAGTCTGACGGTAGATTTTCTGATAGAAGTAGCGTCGAAGGTTGCGGATTCAAGCGTTAAGGTATGAGTATCCTCAACAATTTCAGAGTCAAGTCCGCCCATGATTCCTGCGATAGCTACAGGGGTATTATCTGAGCAAATCATAAGCGTGTCTGGGTCTATATGACGTTTTATACCGTCAAGAGTTGTAAAATCAAACTCGTTTTCAAAACGTTTGATACGGATTTTTTCAACTTTTCTGGAATCAAAGGCGTGCATGGGCTGACCGAGTTCGAGCATTAGATAGTTAGTCAAATCTGCAAGGAAATTAATAGCGCGCATACCACAGTAAAACAGCCTGATTCTCATGTTTACAGGGCTTATGGTGCGCTTGATGTTTTCAAATTGCAGACAGCTGTATCTGTAGCATAACGGATCCTCGATTTTTAAATCAATCTTTTTAAGATTATCATATTTTGAAAGTTCAACGCTTTCATATTCTTTGAGCTTTCTTCCGGATATTGCCGCAAATTCTCTGGCTATACCGTAATGACTCCACAAATCGGGACGGTTAGTAAGACTTTTGTTATCAACCTCAAAGATAATATCGTCAATTTCGTATATATCTTTTAAATCCGTACCCAAAGTTATATCATCTAATATTTCCATGATGCCGGAGTTATCATCGCTTATGCCAATTTCTTTTTCGCTGCAGCACATACCGTTTGAGGTGTATCCGGCGAGCTTTCTGGGAGCTATGGTTACATCTCCGATTTTAGCGCCGAGTTTAGCAAAGGCGGTGACCATTCCTACCCGTACATTAGGTGCGCCGCATACGACGTCTACTAATTGTTCTTCTCCTATATCAACCTTGAGCAGATGAAGCTTTTTGCTGTCGGGATGATCTTCAACAGAAACGATTTTTGCTGCAACAATACCGCTTATATCTGAGCCTTTAAAATATATATCGTTTTCTACCTCTGCAGTAGAAAGTGAAAATTTTGCTATGAGTTCTCTTTCATCAAGACCGCTCAAATCTACAAAATCTTTAATCCAGTTCATTGATAAAAACATAAAAAGCCGCTCCTTTCTTACTTATCTTCCGTAAACTGAGACAGTGCTTTAAGACTGCCTGAATTTAGATCGCGTATATCTTTTATTCTGTATTTCATCATTGCAAGACGAGTGAGTCCCAAACCAAATGCAAAGCCGGTGTATTTTTCGGGATCTATACCGCCTTCTTTTAAAACCTCGGGATGAATCATACCACACGGGCAAAGCTCCAGCCATCCGGAATGGTTACATGAAGGACAGCCGTCGCCACCGCATATTAGACAGTTGATATCAAGTTCAAAGCCGGGTTCTACAAAGGGAAAAAATCCGGGACGCAGACGTACTTTAATATCGCGCATAAATACTTCGCTAAGCATGGTCTTCATAAAGTATATAAGGTTAGAGATAGAAATATCCTTGTCAACCATAACGCCTTCCATCTGGAAGAAGGTGTTTTCGTGAGAAGCGTCTGTAGCTTCATTTCTGAAACATCTGCCCGGGAAAATTGCTTTTATTGGCATACTGTCTTCTATCAGTTGCTTTGAATATTTTTTTAAGATAGCATTCTGAGCCGCAGAAGTCTGGCTTTTTAACAGCTCTCCGTTTTCAAGATAGTATGTATCCTGCATATCACGTGCGGGATGATTTTTTGGTACGTTTACCGCCTCAAAACATTCGTAGTCGGTAACAACCTCAGGGTAATCCTCGACATTAAATCCCATAGTTGTGAATATTCGTTCGCACTCACGTTGTACTAAGGTGATTGGGTGATATGAGCCGAAATTTTGTTTAGATTCAATAGATAAGTCGAATTCGGGCATCGTGTCGATTTCACGCTGTATTTCAAGCTGTTTTAATTCTTCACTGCGCTTTGAGATGCTCTCTACGGCCTGGGTTTTGAGCTCATTTATAAGTTTGCCGAAGTTTTTCTTCTCTTCAACAGTCAGATCTTTCATGCCCTTTAACAGATCGGTAATCTGTCCTTTTTTACCAAGGTATTTGATCCTTAAGTCTTCCAGTGTCTGGGCATTTTGTGTTTCTTTTAGCTCGATGTTAAGTTTGTTTTTTAGCTGCTCGAACTTTTCTTTCATAATGACCTCCAAAATATAAAAACGTTGTTATGTAAGCGATGATTAATTTATTTGTATAACTTGTACCGTCAGCTGTATTGTCAGTTTATAAAAAGCTATACGCTACTTATGCACAGATAATAAAAATATAAAATTAAACATAAAAAAACCGCCCCAAACAAAGGGACGGAAAATCCGCGGTACCACCCTGGTTTTTGTATAATAATACAAACACTCTTTGATATAACGGAATCATCCGTCAAAGCCTACTGTGAGTTCAGCCTTGCCGCTCAAAAGTGAACTTCATTTTCATAGCTTTTATCCGCTCACAGCCGCCGACGGATATTCTCTGAAAAAACATCTGAAAACTACTCTCTTTATCATCGCGTTTACACTTATAGAAATAATTCTAACATTTGATTTTGTTTTTTGCAAGTCTTTTATTGAAAAACAATTAAAATTATGGTATTTTATATACAAAGTTATAATAAAAAGTATTGGAGGTATTTATGGACGGATTAGTTGAGCAGGTCGTAAAACCCGAAAAAAACGCTAAGTATTATATAAAAATTATTTTGATAATATTAATAGCGCTGTTGATTCCTGCAACATTTATTGTTGTAGCCGAAATAATTAAACTTGGTTATCTGATATATATAGCGTTGTTCTCCTTGTTTTTTTGCATATACGGGGTATGGTATTTTATTACTTCATTAAGAATAGAATTTGAATATGCCCTGCTTTCTTCTACTTTTAAAGTAGATAAAATTATCGCTAAACGTAAGCGCAAAAAGGTGCTCAAGGTTGACGTTAAAAGATTTAGCGATATGTTTAGATATGATGATAAACAAATGTCAAAATATCGTTTTACAAAGGTATATAACGTAGGAAAAAAAGAGTTTTCTGATGATAATTTTGTCGCAATATACGATGATGAGGCTAAGGGAAGAACTGCTATAATATTTTCTCCAAAAGAAGAATTATTGGAAGGAATGCGTCCTTATCTGAGCCGTGAGATTATAAAAAAAGTTTTTTACAATAGGTAAAATTTTTCTAAATTACGAGTTGTATTATGAAAGAAATTGATTTTAATTATGTAAAAACTCATCTTCCAAAACGTCCATTTGATGCGCATAAGGGTACGATGGGAACCTTAGTGAGCGTTTGCGGTAGTTACGGTTACAGTGGAGCGGCGATTCTATCTGCAAAAGCTGCGCTTAGAACCGGAGTTGGGCTGATGTATCAAATACTGCCGTCGTGTATTTATCCGATTTTTGCCTCAAATGTGCATGAGTGTGTTTGTTTTACTGTTGAGGATAGTATTGATAATACCGTTTCTTATAATTTTTCTAAATTTATTATAGATAAAATAAATTCTGCTATAGCAGGATTGATCGGCTGTGGTTTGAAAAATACGCAAGATATACAAAGACTTGTGTTTGATGTTGTTAGGCAGTCTAGAGTACCATTGCTTATAGACGCTGATGGTATAAATGCTTTGAGTCTGAATATAGATGTATTAGGTCAAGCAAAGTCAGAGATTGTATTAACACCGCATCCCAAAGAATTTTCAAGACTTACCGGTTTAGCTGTAAAATATATTTGTGATAATTTTGAAAAAACTGCGTTAGATTTTACATTAGCACACAGTAACGTTACTTTAGTATTAAAGTCAAATCGCACAATAGTTGCAAAAGAGGGAAAACTCTTTGTAAATGTTATAGGCAACAGCGGGATGGCAAAAGGCGGATCGGGAGATGTGCTGTCTGGCATTATTTCGTCGCTTATGGCGCAGGGAATCGCTCCCTTTGATGCTGCTAAGATGGGCGTTTATATTCACGCTTTTTGCGGCGATATAGCAGCCAAAAAGTATTCAAGGACCTCGATGTTGCCAAGTGATATAATTGAATGTTTAAGTGAATTTTTTATAAAAGCAGAGGAAAGTTAAAGCAAAAATCTTTTGGAGGTATAGTATGAAGAGGTTTGCGGCTTTTCTCGCTTTTTTATTTTTATTATTTTTGGTAGGTTGTGATTCTGAGCCGCAGTTTTCGCCGCATTATTTTTCATCTGTTGTTACGGTAAAGGACGGTAATCATAATAAATTTACATCTAAAGTTACTTCATCTGAGGGCGAAAATATTACGATTTCTATGACTGAGCCCTATAATGTAAGTGGCATACAGTTTGTCTATAAAAACGGCGAACTTACTCAAAGTATGGGCGATTTGAGCTGTATAACAGATAAAGAGTATTTGCCATCTTTTTCTGTTGCTTCAGACCTTTATTATATTATAACAAATATGAAAAATCCTGCTACCTATAAAGGTAGCAGGGAAAATCTGAATTATTTTGTTATACCTTGCGATAAAGGTACGATTAGTGTTGTATGTAGATTAGATGAGATAAAGCATATAACAACTGATTTTTCAGATTATATTTATGATTTTGAAACAGATTAGAGCAAGTTGTTCTAAAGAATTTATTTTAATTTTTCTGCAACTTGCTTTATCATAACAATCGCACTTTTATCGGTGCACCAGCCTAAAAATATTTTTTGGTTTTCAGTAACGAGATACACCGAGGGTGTACCGGACAAGACAATCGAGTCATCTTCAAAATTTTCGGGAATTGAATCATTGAAATAAATATTTTTAAGATTTTTGCAGTTGCTGATTGCGCTGCTTTCGATTATGCTTACAGATGAAGGAACATGCAATTCCTGCATGTTTGATAAGTTGTTGAAAGCGCCGGTTGATATTGTATCAAGTTTTTTGTTGTCAGGTACGATTACCGATTTGTCTATGCCGTTATATTGAGTAAGCTTGTTTTCATCATAATCAAAAGCTGATTTGAACTGGGCTGTGAAAACAACACCCTCATCATACGTAAGCTTTGAGACAGTTTCGTTTTCCGAGAAAAGGTAAAGCTTTGAAATATCATCTTTGTAAAGCCATCTCGGAGACTCTTCATCTTTTTTGTATCCGTAGTATTTTTTGTCATATTCACGATATACGCTGTATCCGCTAAATACATATCCCTGTTTAGTATATATGTTTTCGGGTAGCGAGAGCTCTTCATTGTATTTAACATTCATTGGTTCAATATATCCGGTGGCACTATCAGAAGTAAATCTTATGTTATAATTATTTTTTATCCAAAAAGCAGTTAGAGTAATGTTACCGACCTTTGTTGTTTCTGCAACGTTTGTTTTGTCACCGTATAATTCGTAAGCATCAATATCGTCCTTTTTAAGCCATTGTGCTTCGTTAGAACCCTTTTTAAATCCAAGATATTCTTTTGTAGCGTTTTTATATACAATCCAACCGCCGAATAAGTAGCCGGATTTTTTGAAAGAACATTCGGATAACTTTGTCTTTGTTCCATATTTGACAGTGGTAGATTCCATTTTTCCGTCACCGTCACCGGGTTTATATGATACCGTATATTTTATTTGAGTGCTGTCTGATATACCTATTCTGTAGACAAAGTTGCCATAGTAATGTAAAGTAACATAAAAGGTGTTTTCGTTGTGAAAAATATTTTCTATTTCACTTGATTTATCAATAGTTATGGTTTTTATATGATTTCCTGAATAGTTATAAACAACTATTATATTTGATGAGCTGCCCGACTGAGCAAAATAAATATAATTATCATCACAGTCGCAACCCTGACGAACAAAACCGGTGTTAATACCTTTGAATTTATCAATTTCATTAAAATTTGAGTCGAGTATAGCAAAGTCATAACCGCCGGAAATACCGACCACATACTCATCGCTTTTTTCAATGTATGCAATAGAGTAGATCTCTAACTCGATTTTTACAGATGATTTGACTTTCAGCGTATCCGGATCAACAATAGTTATTGTTTTGTAATCAGGCTTATTGTTAGCAACAACTATTACTTTTGCTTTGGAATTATACGCCATGTCATTGGCGTGCCCAAGAGAAATGCCAACGTTTTTATCTTTTAGTTCCCAGGTGTTGATATCGTATTTCAGCAATGCGGTTGAAGAGCCGTGCAAAGCAAAATAAGCATATTTTCCGTCAGTACATGAGCCTTGAACGGTAGAATATTTATTCATGCCGGCTGCACTTTCTATATTGTCTATAATAGAAAGCGTCTCGGCTTTTGAATAAAACGACGTTGCAGACGAGACATTTGGAATCATTATTATAAAAAAACAACAGGCAATTAATATAGAAATTGCCGATTGAAATGTACGTTTCATATAATTCCTCCAAGAGTTATTATATATATTTTAGTGTTTTTGTTTAAATAAGTCAATTAAAAATAAGAATTATTTGTTAATTTATTGTAAAAAATATTTAAAAATCGGAAAGTTTTTAATTCCTTATAAACAAATTTGATAAAAATAGTATTTTGGCTTTTAGAGTTAAAAAATGAATCCCTTTTAAAATTACAAAGTGTTTTTTGCAACTTCATATAATTTATTGACATTCAAAAAATACTTTGTTATAATAACACTTGCATTTGGAACTACAAATGCAGGGGCTTACAGATTTAATTTTCTGTTGCTCATTTTTGAGGGTTACTGCTATTTAGATTTTTTATCTAAGTATGTATTAAGATTTTTGCTCCTCCTCGGTTCTCGCTTCTCTACCGTGTAAAAATACAGAGGGTAAAAAAATTAAAAATGCAGGTATGGCGGAATTGGCA
>DEKP01000016.1:22646-26494 GCA_002353935.1 Ruminococcaceae bacterium UBA2719
TTCAAGTCCTGTTACCTGCACCAGTATGAGTGTTCATAGCGGATGCAGTTATGGACATTCTGTTTTTATAATTAAATTAGCTTTATAAATTTATGTTTGCCGTACAATAGTATAATATGTTTACATTTCTTTACAGCCAATGATATATTTAGCTATCCAAGGCGCATAATACACGAAGTTTATATTAAATGTTGTTAGCAACTTGTTAGGAGGTAATTATGATAACATGTGAGTTAGCAATACTAATGGCTTAGTAGTTCTATTAGGCTATATTATATACGCTCTATGCTTAAAATGCAGCAAAAAAAGGATAATTGTATTTTGTTTTTTTATCTCTTATTTGATTGCAGTAGCGGTTGTAACTTTGTTTCCGATAGTATATGACAGTGTCGTTGAGTATTCAGATACTGTAACATGGTATAATTATGTACCTTTTAAAACAATTACAGAAACATTAAAAAACGGAATAACTACAACGTCTGTTACACAGATAATTGGTAACATTATACTATCCGTTCCTTTCGGAATATTTGTTTTGTTATTATTTGAAATTCCACAGTGGTGGAAAAAGTTATTACTTGCCTTGTCTTTTACGTTGACAATTGAGTTGTTGCAAATGTTTATTGGATTAGCCATCGGAAATATGTATAGAAATATTGATGTTGATGATATAATTCTAAATTTACTTGGAACATATTTAGGATATGGATTATATAGAATAATTCCTAATAGAGTTAAATCGTTTTTTAAACTGTAAAGAAACATGTAAAAACCATATTTGAATCCGTTATAAATACCCACAACACGTCGCCGCAAACTTTAATTTTGTTTGCGACGGCGTTTCTTTTTGTTAATCAATATTTACGTTTGCAGCAAAGGTGTAAAAACAAGGATGTGTTAGTATCAACGCTTTTAATTTAAAAATTATAATTATTATCAAAGATGATGAAAGTTGCTTGTATTGGCTGAATAGGTAAAGTTTTTCTTTGTCTAATTTTTTGAGAAGTTTTGGAAAGAAGCTCTTGACTTTTATTTTGTTTATTGGTATGATTTGTATAACAAATCATACCAACGAGGTGAAAGTAATGGCAACTCCAAAAGGAAAACATCTTTGGACGGCGACGGTAGGAGAAAAGGGACAGATAGTGATTCCAAAGCAGGCAAGAGATATTTTCGGTATAAAACCCGGAGATGTGCTTCTGCTGTTCGGGGATGAAGAACTCGGAATTGCGATTCCTCCCAAAAATGCTTTTGATAGTTTATTTAATGTAGCTTTTCAGGAAAAGGACGATGAAGAAAAATGAAAAAGATTGCGTTTTTCTGTATTCCTGCTCACGGGCATACGAATCCGATGCTTCCTATAGCATCTGAGCTTATAAAAAGAGGTAACGAAGTTAGGTTCTATTCTTTTGATGAATTTAAGGATAAGATAGTTGCAACAGGAGCTCAGTTTGTATCGTGCGACAAATATCTTCCCGAAATCACCGAGGAGGAAGAGAAAAATTTGATGAACGTCAACACAACCGAGATGACGATTCAGGATATTCGTATGACTCTTAAAATGAATGATTTTCTTGAAAAGGAATTTTCAGATTTTCAGTTTGATGTTGTTTATACCGATGCGGTTTGTTTTTGGGGTAAGCTGAATGCTTGGAAGTACAATGTTCCGATGGTTTGTTCCACCAGTACCTTTGCCTTTAATCAAATGTCCTCAAAATATATGAAGATGAGTAAAGGCGAATTGGCAGATATGATATTTGGGCTTCCGAAGATTTCCAAAGAGCTTAAAACTCTCGATCCTTACGGCTATCATGTAAAAAGCGCTATGAAGCTGGTACAAAACGATAACAGCACCGATACCGTTGTGTACACTTCAAGGAATTTTCAGCCATATGCAGAGAGCTTTTCAGATCGCTATATCTTTGTTGGCCCTTCTGTGTTTTCAAAGCTGAGTCCAAACAAAGAGAAAGAGCGTCCGATTGTCTATATTTCTTTGGGGACGGTAATTAATGACAGACCTGATTTTTACCATAAATGTATAGAAGCTTTATCAGATATGAATGTTGACGTAATTATCTCTTATGGCAAATACATGGATAAAAAACTTCTAGGTAAGCTCCCTGATAATTTTCAGGCGTTCTCTTATGTTGATCAGCTCGAAGTATTGTCGAGAGCTGATGCCTTTATTACTCACTGCGGAATGAATAGCGTGAGTGAAAGTCTTTATATGTCTACGCCTTTGATTTTATATCCGCAGACGAATGAGCAGTGGGCAGTAGCAAGACGGGTTGAAGAAAATGGAGCGGGAGTTTTGCTCAAAGATGATTCAACTCAAGGGATAAAAGATGCTCTTACAGAGATTTTGAATAATAAAAAATATGCTGCTTGTGCAAATAAATGTTGCATGGATTTTCGTTCTTGTTCAGGAGTAGAAGGAGCTGCAGATTTTATAGAAAATGCGCCGCATGCTTCAAACGGAGTGGATGTAATTTCACAGTTAAACAAGGGGAATAAATGGTTTTACCTATGCTATTGGTTTATTGTCAGTGCACTTATCGTTTTGTTCGGGCTGTTGGTCAGCTGGGGATTTGTATGGATAATCGGCGTTTGCGCGGGAACGCTTTCATATCCGATAAGTAATTTGTTCCAAAAAAAGCGATATAACAGAATCGTAGAAAAACTTAAACATTAATATATATAATATAAATCATAACCACCCGTTTGACGGGTGGTTATGATTTATGTGTCGTTAAATAATATTATCGACTTGTAATATCAAACAAAGAAAGTTGATTTTTGTTTTCAGGCATTTGGGAAATATACTGAAAGCATTCGTTGGGAGTATGAATAATTCCGTATTTTTTGCAGGTCGAATTAAATATATCCATCAGCTTTTCGTTTTTAGGGCTGATTATCTCATAAGAATTTCCATATAATTTTTGATATTTACGGCTTAAACCGGGGAAGTGCTTATCAAGCTCTTTATAATAATATTCTCTGTTTCCGGCTCTTAGAGTCATACCCATGTTGAAGCAAACGATTCCTTTTACTCCGGCGTCTATGCAGTATTCAAGAATAGTACGTACGTTTTTTTCTGTGTCTGTAAGAAAAGGCAGCAGCGGAGTCATCCATACTACAATAGGAATGTTTCGCTTTTGAAATTCTTTCATTACTTCATAGCGGCGCGTTGTAGTGCAAACATTAGGCTCCAGTATACGACTTAGCTTGTCGTCTGCGACAGTCAGCGACATTTGCAGTACGCTTTTTGTTTTTTGGTTTATGCTGTCAAGCAAATCAATATCACGAAGAACTAAATCCGACTTTGTAATTACCGATGCGCCAAATTCATAGCGGTCAATAAGTTCAAGACATTTTCTCATGATCATAAGCTTTTTTTCACAGGGTTGGTATGGATCGCTCATAGAGCCTGTGCCTATCATTATTTTATTTCGCTTTGTTTTTAGAATATTTTCAAGAAGCTCGGGGGCGTTTTCTTTTACCTCGATATCTTCAAAAGGGTGATTGATCTGATAACATTCACTCCTGCTGTCGCAGTATATGCAGCCATGTGCACACCCTCGATAAATATTCATACTTTTCCATTTTGTTAAAAGAGATTTAGCCTTAATATAATGCATATTATGCTCCTTATAAAATTAAACAGTCAAGCTTATCCTGACTGTCTGAAGGTGATCATCAAAAAAATGGTGTTTTTATATGAGAAACAAAACAAATAAAATGAATTTTTATAATATAATAGCCTGTAAAAATATTATATCATTGTACTGTTAAAAATCAATATGTTGTATCGGTAGAAAAATTTTTTTATTTACCAATCAAAAATTAAC
>DEKP01000043.1 GCA_002353935.1 Ruminococcaceae bacterium UBA2719
TTGTTTAATTTTCAAGGTCCTTGTGTCCGCTAAAAGCTCAAAAAACGTGATAAAACCTAAAAAATTCAGGCTTTTCAATGCTTCCGATTTTTTCGCGGAACATTACTATTATATTTCGTACTTCCACTAATGTCAAGCCTTTTTTTGATATTTTTCAAAAAATTTTTTATTTTTTATTTTTACCACAATCTTTAGGCAGTTAAAAACATGCTGACACAATATATAGTAAGAAGAAAACGTGATCTTAGATCACCGGCGTTGTACCGCAGCTTGCTTTTCAAACAAAAACCGTTTGCATTCAAAACTTATTAGCCGACTTTAACTCAACAATATCACCAAAGAAAACTATTATCATAATATTTCAGCCGAGCCTTCCAATATTCACATTTAATTTTTAAAACTCTCATAGATATAAAAAGCAAGAGGGCAATTCCCGTAAAGTGAAAAATGTAATAATTTGTAATTATATCTGTATTGAATTTCTTTATTCTATACATTATAATGGGAATTGTCAGTAGACAATATTATTTTAGGAGTTAGGTTATGGATAATATGTATTTTAACCCCTTCGCGCAAAATGTGGCTATAATAAAAAACTACTTTAAGCGTAAATCAGTTTTGGTAATGGCGATAACTTTTTTACTGGGCGTTTTGGTATCTTTGGTAACGATTCTTTTATCAATCAATATGCTTCCCGATATGTTGGCACAGAGTAATAACCTTTTTAGATCGGGGTATTCAAGCTCGTACAGATATTCTACAAGCACTTTGTCCGTGATATATGTGATTGCTATCGCTTCTTTTGTGCCGATTATTATAACAGGCGTGTTGAAGTTTGTTTCTTACATATTAATATATAAGAAATCTAACAACTCGGATCCTAAATCAAATCCGAGCGCAGGCTTTACTATTTTATATGTGCTTTCTATCATTTCTCTTGTTGGCGCTTGTGTCGCTTCGTTTTTTTTGGTGATTGCAATTTTCATAATGTTTTTTGGGTTGATATATGCGGTAACATCCACAAGTTATTACTCTTCACAAACATCTACAGCAGCGTTAATTGTCCTTATGATATCCTGTGCTGCACTGATTGTCTTAATGCTTTTTGCTGCAATTAATGAATTAAAATACTTCAAATCTATAAGACGCAGCATGAACAGCGTAGATATCAGCAGAAAAGGTGCAAAGCCTATCGGTGTTTTAAGAATTATATATATAGTTTCTTTGTCCTTTTATTTGTTAATGATGACTATTTCTTTAATAAGCATGCTGACTTCAAGAAACGCTATATATTATCACAGAAGCGATATTTCAAATATGTTGCCTTTATTAATTTTAAGCATTATTTTATTTATTACTTATATTATATATTATATTTTCGCGGCAAAAGTTTCCTTAGGATATTCAAATTATATTGACAACATAAAATTCGGCTACAACGGATTTTCCGCTGCCCCGCTTAAATATACTCCTGCTCAACCTATGCCTATGCAGGCAACTCCTGCAAACAGCGAGCAGCCAATACCGAATATTCAGCAGAACAACTTTGTAGCTCAGCCCGGCGAAAAATGTTTTTGTCCTCAATGCAACAACGATGTAAAACCCAATGACGCTTTTTGCAACAAATGCGGATATAAATTAAAATAACACGTTAAAATAACATAAAAACACTTTTTATAAGAGCGGGTTCAAGCCTGCTCTTTTTGTTTTAAGGGCGCCTCTAACAATTCAATGTTGTGCAGAAGTGCGGCAGAGAATCGTTAGAGGTTCTTAAATTAATCTTATTTTTTTACAAAAATCGCTATATATCTTTATATTCAAAGAGGTAAAATATAACTGAAGAAAAATTAAGCGGGAATATTTGCCAAATTCACGTTTGTACTTTTACCAAAACAATTATATTAAGTTTTATATAAGTTAAAAATAGTTTCAAAGCTACCGTGGCACTGGTAAGATATAAATTAATCTTTGATCGTTGAGATCGAACAAAGTATTATTAAAAAACCGTCTAATCATTCTATAATTTATTGTATAACAATTCATAGAATGTGCTTAAAAAACAAAATTCTACAAAATATACACAAAGTATTCGAACAAACATTTGATTTTTTGTCTCCAATATGATATACTATTGTCGAAAAGGGAGGTTTTTTTGTGAAACCGCTTACAAAAAGTCAGCAAAAAGTCTACGACTATATATATAAATGCTCTAACGAGGGCAGAGTGCCGTCGATAAGAGAGCTATGTGTTGCTACGGGTTTCAAATCTACATCTACTATAGCCCTTCATCTTAAAACGTTGGAAGAACGAGGCTTGATCGAGCGAGAGGAGGGCTTGAATCGTTGCATAAAAATTAAAAATACTCAAAATGTAACTCGAGTTCCTCTAATCGGAAGGGTTACAGCCGGCGCTCCTATTCTTGCCGTAGAAGAAATAGAAAGCTATATTCCTATCTCAGAAGATATTGCGCGTTCAAAAGATTTATTTGCCCTTAAAGTTTTTGGAGACAGCATGATAAACGCCGGTATCTTTGACGGAGATATTATTATTGTAAACCATACCCCTTCTGCCGAAAACGGAGATATTGTGGTAGCTATGATCGAAGATGAATTAACAGGCGAAATGCGAGCAACCGTAAAACGCTTTTACAAAGAAAAGGACCACATTCGACTGCAGCCCGAAAATGATGACTTTGAACCGATTATAGTTGAAAACGCTACTATCCTCGGCAAGGTAGTAACTCTTATCCGAAGCTACTTATAAAATCGCATATAATAAATAAAAAAGTAAAGCGACTGATAATGTACTCTTAAAATTCGAAAGTAATTCGTTTTTCGAAGATAGGATTACATTTTGCAGCCGTTTTTCTTTTTATAAATATTTCTATATCTCTTCAGTATATATGAATTTACAAGTGCATTGTTGCTTTCGATTAGACAATATATTTTATCTCTGAGGCTAATTCACCGCTTTTTTCGTAGAATACGCATTTATCAATGCTACATATCCGTCTATACAGTGAGCGTCAATAATAGAGGATGATTTAAGCTGTCTGGTAAAAACAAAATTTAACATATCGATACCCGACGAGAAAAATTGTGAAACTTCCGAAAAATCCGAATCCATTGTGTTTTTCAAAACTATTATATTAATCGTGTTATCTCCGGATAATAAATTGGCAACCATATTAAAATATTCGTAAGTGGTAAGCTCGGTGCTGCCTACCGTATATTTCTTATTATAATATTGTTCAACATTATTTGACAGATTATACAAATCTTCCAGGCAATTATCAACAGCCGTATCGTCGTCGAATTGAGTATAATCGTTGCCTGTTATATCCTTGAAAACCGACTGAACATTGTTTTCTGACGCCTCGCTTTCTGTCGGCGAAATTTCTATGGTTGTTCCATATTTAGTATATCCCCAACTCTCAAGAGGAAGATAGGCTATTATATCCTGACTGTTTACAATATTAAATATATTTTGATATTTATCATCCTCATGAATAGTAGTCGTATTAGGAGAAGCAAAGGTATATGCATAAACATTATGTGCGCCGTACAAATCTATGAGCTGCTTGGAAAGCAAATTTGCAACCGCTCCACCGCGCGAATGTCCCGTCACCAAAAACTTTAGTTTTTCATGTTGAAGAGAATAATTTGTTATATACAGCTTTAACTTTTCATAAACGAACTCTGACGAATGTTCAAACCCCTTGTGGGTAGACGAGTACCCGGTATCAAAATTAGAATACCATTCTCTCCCTACCGTACCGCGGATAATTATTGCAATAAGTATACAGTCAGACATCCTTTTTGATGAAATGATAAGCCCCACAACATCGCCTTTATAGTCTTTGTCATAAGAAAATTTTACACTGTTTTCAAAAGACATCTCTTTTAAATTATCAAACGCTATAGAAGGGTCCATCGCAGAAGCAGAAAGCGAAATTGATATATTAGCTAAATTTTGTGAAAACTGGGAGCTGTCAATATCAAAATCGCTTTCTTTACAGCCTACATTCAAAACATGCGTAAGGCGTTCTTTTGAGCTCATATTGTTGTCGCCGAAATATAAAGTTGCGTTTACTTTTTCTTTCTCCAAAGATACTAACATGCTTATTCCTCCAACAAGTAAAACAATAATTGTTATTTTTATCAAATGCTTTTTTGGCATAGCTACCTCTACAGTACATAAAGATTGTGCAAAATATCGTTGATAAAAGTTCATCATATGTGGTCATGATTGCTTTTTAAGCGATATGTAGCTTGATTGGAAGAATAAAGTGTTTAGTATTTTTGTTAATATTTTATTTGAACTTTGATTTACAAAAACTATTTTGCCCGTTAAATATGGAATTAAACATCAAAGAAAATAATATATAAAAATCACTTCCATCTCTGAAAGTGATTTTTACATTTAATAATTTAAGGCAATACAGCACAAGTCAAAATGCGTATTGCCTTAATTTATCTTTATATTTTATTATCAAATTTTAAGTACCATGGTCGCTATCTCAAAATAAACAAAAAGCGAGATAGCGTCGACTATAGTAGTAATAAACGGGCTCGCCATAACCGCAGGGTCAAAGCCGATTTTTTTGGCGAGCATCGGCAGCGTACAGCCAACGATTTTGGCAAAGAAAATGGTCACTATTAACGTCAGACACACAACCAACGCAACTGTAACAGTTATCTGATCGTTGTGCATTAACATACGGTCTACAACCATCATTTTTACAAAGTTTGCTGCTGCAAGCGTAACTCCGCAAAGCAAAGAAACACGGGACTCTTTGAATATTACCTTAAAAATATCTTTGAACTCAATTTCACCCAGAGATAAACTTCTTATTATAGTAACCGACGCCTGAGAGCCGGAGTTTCCGCCGGTATCCATCAGCATAGGGATAAATGCAGTAAGCGCAACTGACGCTGCCAGTGCAGATTCAAAAGAGGATATAATCATCCCTGTAAACGTAGCCGAAACCATGAGTATCAAAAGCCACGGAATACGGTTTTTATACGTTTCAAAAACGCCGATTTTGTTATACGGCTTATCGGTGTTTGGCGTGATAGCCGCCATCTTTTGGATATCCTCTGTAGCTTCTTCCTCAATAACGTCGATAGCGTCGTCGACGGTAACAATACCGACCAGACGGTTTTCCTTATCAACAACAGGCAAGTCAAGGAAGTTATATTTGTTCAACACCTGAGCAGCATACTCCTGGTCATCGAGCGTATTTACAGATATAACGTTAGTCTCCATAATATTCTCAATAAGCTCGTCTTCTTCCGACAAAATAAGAGAACGTATGGTAACAATGCCTATAAGCTTGCTCTGATTATCCGCAACATAACAGGTGTTTATGGTTTCTTTATCGATACCAGTGCGCCTTATGCGCTTTATAGCCTCTTCGACAGTCATCTTCGGCCTGAGTATTACAAACTCAGTGGTCATAATCGAGCCGGTGCTGTCTTCTGGGTATTTTAGTATTTCGTTAATTTGTTTTCTTGTTACGGGATCTGCCTGACGCAAAATACGCTTTACAACGTTCGCCGGCATTTCCTCTATAATATCAACCGCATCATCAACATAAAGTTCGTCGATAACTTCTTTTAGCTCGGTGTCCGAAAATCCGTGAATAAGCAGTTTTTGAGTATCCTCATCCATTTCGACAAAGGTCTCGGCTGCCAATTCCTTTGGAAGCAGCCTAAAAAGCAAAGCAGTCTTTTCGCTTTGTATATCTTCAAAAACAGCGGCAATATCAACCGGATTCATTGTTGTCAAAATATCTCTTAAGGCAGCATACTTTTTATTTTCAAGCAATGTAATTATCGTTTCCAAAAGAGATACTGTAGTTTTTTCCATAAGTACTCCTCCTATCGATGTTTTTACGACAGGCACAACCTATGGGCTGTATTAAATGCGAAAACAGACGCCAAAAACGCGCATGGCAATGCTATTGACGTAAAGTTTTCGCTTTATACTTCGCCCCGAGGAAGCGCCGCCAGAATTTCCTGCGTCCATTAATTTCGCCTCTTTTTCTAAACTAGATTTCGACAACCAGCCGATAAAAATAATTTTATACCAACTACTTAAATAAGTCAACAAAGTTCTCTGAAAAAACTTAATAACATTGTAGGTTTACAATAGATGCGTTACAGTTAATAAAAAAGAATATACAATATAGTAAAAATTTTGATCGTTTTTATAATTGAATTTAAACATAAAATAAAAGACAGGCAAAACACATGTTCTTCACTAAATACATTAACGCCTTTTATCTCAGAGATTATTACTAAACTTAAAGGCAAGACTGCACAATTTTATGCGCAAATCTTGCCTTGATCTTTTTCTTGTTTTTATTAATTATGATTAACTTATTTTTAAAACAGCAGATGACTTAGGCGGCATAGTAAGTTTGTTACTATTTAAAGATGCTCGCTGATTTTTTGATGACGCAGAAGTTTTTACAGCACCTTGTGTAGATTCTTCTGAGACTTCATCTGGGCTTTTTGATGCAGTAGCCACAACATCCCCTCTTAGCTCCGCGCTGTCAACATCGAGCTCAACAGTTGTTTCCTCTTCGCTGCCGTTGTGAACAATCATAAGTTTAGATCCATCATACTCAACAATATATCCGGCAATTTCGGTATTGTCAAATTCAACGGTTTCTGTAATATCTCCACGTGCAATTTCAGGGTTTTCATTTTTGATTTTTATTAACCTGCGATATGTGCTTAAAAGGCTGTTATCATCAACTAACTGCTGCTTTACTCCGCCCAGTTCGGTTTTTTCAACTTCTGCCACACCGCTTACATAAATACCGGGTAATTTATCGTTGTCCCAAATCATAGGAGTTCTGTATGAAGCGTCGTTAGTTGTATTTGGCGCCTCTATTCCGATCTCCTCCCCATAATATGTATATGAATTTCCCGGAGACAACATATAAAGCGCCGCCGCCATCTTCATTTCATCCTCATCGAGCGTATTATAAATTCTAACCATATCGTGATTTGTAAGGAAATTCGCATTAATAGCATTTTTGTTGCGCTTTTTTATATTGTCATCAAATTTTTTGAGTTGATTAACAAAATCTTTCATCACACCGAAACGGGCAGCTGAAGCATAGGCGCCATCTGAGCCTGCAAATTTAAAGTTAAACATGCTGTCTATTCCGGTCTCATATTTATCATATATTATGCCGGCTTCTTCCCAATCTTCGCCTACCATATAAACGTCTTCTTTATAACCCTTCGCCATTTCATAAAACCATGTAAGGAATTCATCCCCGTCTGTATGGTAATCGGTAAAATATTTGACAGCATCAAGTCTGAAGCCGGCAACTCCTTTGTCCAGCCAGAATTTTACTATTTCTTCAAAATAGTCGCGTGTTCCTTTATACGAAAGATTCCAATCGGGCATTTCTGCTGTAAACTCACCTTCATAATAATAATCTGTTCCTGTCACCGGACGGGAATACACTTCACTTTTCTCTTTTGAAAAATTATAATACTTAGCGTATCCGTCTTCTTTGCCCTCTTTTAGCTCATCACAGGCTTTTAAAAAATACGGATGATTTGAAGCGCTGTGATTTACAACCAAGTCTATAATTACTTTGATCCCTCGTTCATTACACTCGCTCATAAACTGATCGAAATCATCAAGCGTACCAAAATCCTTATCAATATCAAAATAGTTTTCAACATTGTACTTATGATATGAGTATGACGGCATCATCGGCGACAGCCAAATTCCGTCAATACCCAAATCGTACCCTGAATTGGGGTCGCCGTCATTTAGATAATCAAGCTGAGAAATTATACCTTGAAAATCGCCTATTTCATCATCGTTTGAATCTGCAAAAGAGCCTATCCATATTTGATAAAAATTTCTGTATTTATCTTTTGACGCAAACGCCTTGTTGCTGTCAACCGGATCATTAGAAGATTTGCAGCCTGTAAATATACACGCTATCAAACATATTACAAGCAAAAGTGAAATTATTTTTTTCATTTCATCACCCACATTTTTAAACGATAAATTTTATAACAATTTTGAATGCCACTAGAATTTGGGATTACCTCTTACTATGATATTTATAATAAGTTTATTATAATAAGTTTAGATAAATAAACAGTACAAATATCTTGGTGAATACTAAAAAACATAGGGCGGAGTACATCCGCCCTATGATAAACTTAATTTTAACCTTTAACGCCGCCGGCTGTTACGCCTTCAACATAGAACTTCTGCATTCTTAAGAACAAAATCGTAATCGGCACGGCAACTATAACAGATCCTGCCAAGAATCTCTTATAATGCGTTGCGATAAAGTCAGCTTCTATCATCTTTTTCAGACCTATAGCAACAGTATAATTCTTTATACTGTCACCCATGATGATCTTTGCTAAGATGAAGTCGGTCCAAGGCCCTAAGAACGAAGTCAGTACTGTATAAACTACGATAGGCTTAGACATCGGCAAAATAATCTTCCAGAAAATTTGATTTCTGGTTGCTCCGTCTATTGTCGCAGCTTCGTCCAAAGCTCTGGGGATAGTATCAAAGAAGCCCTTGCTTATCTGATATCCAAGTCCGGCTCCCGCACTGTAACATATTACAAGCGCTACCAATGTTTGTGTAAGACCCATAGCCTTTAACAAATAGTATATAGCTATCATTGTCATAAAGCCCGGGAACATTCCGAGAATCATACCTACATTGATAAGCGGTTTTCTTGCTTTGAATCTAAGTCTTGAGAACGAATAGCTTACCATAAGTACTGCAAGCGTAGATATAATACAACTGAAAATTGCAACTATCAATGTATTCATGAACCATCTTGGAAAGTTCAAAGATCCTGTTTCTGTAAATAGTTCAATATAGTTCTTAAAAGAATATGTCTTTGGCAACAAGTATGATACTGATTGCAGCCCTTCATCTCTGAATGAATGTAAAACTAGGTATACAAGCGGAGAAATCCAAATCAGACCAAGTACCGCAAGCAGTACATAGATTATTCCGTTAGACAAACTTCTGCGAAATTTATAACTTTTTATCATGAGAATTCCTCCTCATTCTTAGCAGACTTGGTAAGGTTAAATGTAATAAGCGACAATGTCGCACATACAATAAATACCAAAATACCGACCGCAGCCGCAAGGTTATAGTCCTGAGTCGTCATCGTCAACTTGAACAGCCACGTTACAAGCAAGTCAGTATAGCCTGCCTGATAGAAGTTTTCCGAATACGGCGCACCGTCCGTCAAAAGGTAGATAACGTTAAAGTTATTGATATTACCGATAAAGCTTGTAATCAAATACGGTGTTGTTACAAACAGCATATATGGTAACGTAATCTTAAAGAAGCTCTTGACAGGGCCGGCACCGTCGATCGTGGCGCTCTCGTACAAATCGGCAGGTATATTCATCAAAATACCCGATGTAATCAAGATGGTATACGGAATACCTACCCAACAGTTAATTATAATAACCGTAAGCCGCGCTACAAGCGGAGTTGAATTTAAGAATAAAATCGGATTCTGTATAATTCCCAGTTCTTTGAGCAATACATTGATAGCTCCGTAGCTTTGAAGCATCTGGTTCATCAAAAGCAGCGAAACAAACTGCGGAACAGCAATTGTTACAACAAACAATGTTCTCCACAACGATTTTAATTTAATTCCTTTTTTATTTATCATAAGAGCGATAATCATACCAAATATGTAATTCAGTACTGTAGCAAAAATCGCCCAAATTATTGTCCATTTTGTAAGTTCAATAAAGGTTGCGCTTTTTGAAGCCGCTCCTCCTGTAACTTTAAAAATCTCGGAAAAAGTTCCGAAACCAACCCAGGTAAACAGCTTACCTGGCGCCATATGCTGATAGTTATAGTTTGTAAACGCGATCAATATCATAAATATCATCGGTAAGATGGTAAATACAGATATCGTCAGCGTAGGAAACGCGAGTAATGTTACATGAAAACGATTGTCGAGCAAATTTTTTAGCTCTGAAGAAAACTTCTCGGGTTTTTTCCCCGCGGCAACCGTTTGCTGCGCCTTATACGCAGATTTTGTACTTGCAATATATATTACAAAGAATATAACTGTAATAACAATAGTTAAAATACCATACAAAAGTATAAGCATGGAGTTATCCCCGTTAATAGTCATCGGCCTTCCTGTCTCGGGATTAACGCCAAATCCACTTTCAACTGTACCCAATGTGTTAAACTTTGAAAGATATTTCCAACCAAATAATACTATGTATGCTATATAAGCAACCTCGGTCAGTAAAAATAAAAGTCCTTTTATGACCTGTCCTTTGGCCGCATTGCCAAAGCCCATAATTAAATAGGATAATTTCGTAGCCCAATCGCCTTTTACAAATCTGGTAAAATAATTTGCTACGCCTTTGCCTATTCCCATTCCTATTCTCTTGAAAAATCTTCCTATTAAACAGAAGAACTTCTTGAGGTTACCAGGCAACTTAACAAAAAACTGTTTGAAATTATATCCAAATTTTTGAAAAGGGTTGAGTTGCACATAATCAATATATTTCATCGGTTCACTTCCCTAAAAAGAGGATGTATAAAAAATTGGTAAGATCAGGCGGCCGAGAGACCGCCTGACCAAGCTTTAAATTTTAAATCAAAAGAAATCTTATTCGTCTTTGATATTTGCAACTGTTTTTGCGAGTAATTCTTTTAGTGCAGCTGTTTCGCTGGACTCTTCCGGTTTATAAACCTTGTTGCCGAGAGTTTTCATAGGATCCCAGAATGTATCTGCAATACCAACCTGTGCAACAGAATGCTTTGCCTGCTCAAGAATAGCGCTAGTAGCTATGTTATTCTTAACTACATCAGACTCTACAGCAGCTAAATTTGAAGGTCCCCATGAACGCTCTTCTGCGCGCTCTAACTGGCACTTTTCGTCTGACAAATAGTTTGCAAGAAGCTGAGAAGTCTCAGGGTACTTTGTCTTATAGTTAACACCGATAAGCTTGTAACCGTGCATAGAGATGATTTGTGTATCTTTGCCGCCTATATTAATTGTAGGAAGCTTAGCTGCGCCGTAATCGTCGCCGAGTACTTCTGATACTACTTTAGCGTTCCAGCTGCCGTCGATGCCTGCTGCAACTGTTCTTGGATCTTCTGCCATACCTGAAGAAACCTTTGAAACATCTGCTGATTCAAAGATATCTTTGTACTCATGGAACAACTTAGAAAATGCCTGCATAGAAGCTACTACTTCATCTTCGTTATAATCATTGAACTGCTGAGTACCCTCTTCATTAAGGCCTGCAAGCTCCATTCCGCCTGTAAATGTAAACATACATGAATAGAAACCGTTGCCTGCATCCATTACAAATTTCTTACCGGCTTTGCGGCAAGCTGCCAAAATGCCTTCGAGTGTCTTAGCGTCTTCATCAGATACTACGCTCTTATCATAAACAAGATAGTAACCGTTGTCGCCTGTTTCAGGATAAGCAAGAAGAGTATTATCAAGTGTAGCTGCGTTAATTGATTCCTCAGAGTTGCGTTTGGTAACATCGTCTTTGAATTCGTCATAAACAGGAGTAATAACGCCTGCATTGTACAGCTTGTTTAAGTTATTGCACGCAAAGCCGAATACGTCAGCTGCTGCATCCGGGTCATTTAACAGGTTAGTAGCTGCATCAGCCTCGCCCTGTGCTACAACTTCGATAGAGATCTTCTTGTCAGGATACAAAGCAATAAAATCTTCGCATTGAGCCTGGAAAGTTTCTACTGCTTCGTTTGGAGCCCAAACTTTAAGTGTAATGTTGTCCTCTCCGTGGAACGGATCGTTGTCAGCGCTTGAAGACGCTGTTTCTTTGTTGCCACCATTACCGCAGCCTACAAATACGGTTGCGAGCATGAGCACAGCAACAATCAAAGCTAAAATTCTTTTCATTGTCGGATTTCCTTCTTTCTAAAAATTTTTGTAAATTGCAAAGTGAGATGTCCTATGAAAATCCGGATCATAAGACAATATATCACTATAGAAATTTTACCATAATAGCAACATAAATTTCAACTCCCTTTGTACTTTTTATCTAAAACATTAAATTTTTAATTTGTTTTTGTTGATTTTGACAACCAATATTTTTATTTACTGGCATATTGCATAATATTATTCGCTTTATTTTGTTGATTTTAACGTTTGCTGTTTTGTGCATTTTGTCAATTATCTTTATCGTATTTAATTTTATTGAGATATATTAAACGGATTTATATTTCCAATTTAGAATAAAGTGTCTGATTATTAAAAATATGACAAAAGTTTAGTGTATTTTTACCAAACTCAGATAAAACAGAGTATTTGCTTACATTGACATCGGCTAAAAAAAGTTGTAAATTAGAATAGTATCTATAAATGTTTAAGTAAGCATCTATTACTTAATTATATGACTTTGGGAGGTCCATTATGAAATTAAGAGACTTGCTTTCAAAATGCGAGTATTCTGTACTAAACGGCAATGTAGATATTGAGATAAAAGATGTTATATATGACTCAAGAAAAATAACCTACGGCTGTGCTTTTGTGGCGCTCAAAGGCTACAACGCCGACGGACACAAGTTTATCACAGATGCTGTTTATAAGGGAGCAACAGCGCTTGTTGTTGAGGACGATGTTGAGGTTTCGGGAAACGTTGCCGTTATTAAGGTAAACAACACCAGAGAAACGCTTGCAAAAATGAGCGTTGAATATTTTAAGTCTCCTGCAAAAGAACTGACTACCGTAGCTGTAACAGGCACAAAGGGTAAAACCACCACAGTAGCTATGATTCGCTCTATACTTGAAACTGCAGGCATAAAAACCGGAACCATAGGAACTTTGGGAATAATCATTGACAATCAAATTTATAAAACAAACAATACTACTCCCGAATCATACGAAATTCAACAAGCTATGCGTCGAATGGTTGACGAAGGTTGCAAAGCTATGGTAATAGAGGCTTCTTCTTTAGGTCTTAAATGGCACAGAACCGATGGTATTGAATTTGACTACGGTATATTCACAAATTTTTCAAACGACCATATAGGCGACAGCGAACATAAAGATTTAGAAGAATACTTAAATTGTAAATCAAAGTTGTTTAAACAATGCAAGGTAGGTATCATCAACAAAGATGACGCAGCTTTTGAAGAAATTTTAAAAGATCATACCTGCACAGTAGAAACCTACGGTTATGCAAAGGACGCTGACTTAGTTGCTCACACAGATAATCTGTTGGCAAAGCCGGGATTTATAGGAGTGCATTTTAACACCACAGGATCCGAAGAATTGTCTGTAGACGTAGCTATTCCGGGAAGATTTTCGGTATATAACGCGCTTGCCGCTATAGCTGTATGCAGACATTTTGATATTTCAAAAGACGACATTATTAAAGGTTTGTTTAATGTAAAAGTAAAGGGAAGAGTTGAGGTTGTTCCTGTACCGGGAAATTACACGCTGCTTATTGATTATGCTCACAACGCTGTTTCTATGGAAAATGTACTGACAACACTCAAAGAATATAAACCCAAACGCCTGATAACCATGTTCGGAGCAGGCGGAAACCGTCCAAAAGACAGAAGATACGAAATGGGCGAAGTATCGGGCAGATTATCGGATTTGTCCATAATAACAGAAGATAATTCCAGATATGAAGATGTTATGGATATAATAAAGGATATTAAAGAAGGAATAGATAAAACAAAAGGCAAATACATCATTATTCCTAACCGAGTTGACGCTATAAGATATTGTATCGAAAACTCCTTAGACGGCGATATCATTGTGCTTGCCGGCAAGGGCCACGAAGATTATCAGGAAATTCGCGGAGTTAAGTACCATATGGATGAACGCGAGATCATCGCTGATATTTTAAACGACAACGAAAACGACGAAAATCCTAATTGATATTCAAACAACTAATAAACTAAAATAAACGGAGGTTGTATATGAAGTTACAGGAATCCGGAGAAATGTACTTAGAGACCATATTAATCTTATCTAAAAAGAGCAAATTCGTACGCAGTATAGACGTAGTAGAATATATGGGATTCTCAAAGCCGAGCGTATCACGAGCAATAGGGTTATTAAAAGAAGGCGGATATGTCAACGTCAAAGACGGAGGCGCTTTGATTCTAACTAAAGAAGGTAAAATTATTGCCGAAAAAATATATGAACGGCATACGTTTCTTACAAAATTTCTGCTAAGTATAGGCGTAGACGAAGAAACTGCTTCCTCGGACGCATGTAAGATAGAACATGATATCTCTGAAAAATCATTTAGCGCCTTAAAAAAGCATTTTACCGATAAAATATAGTCGCACAGCAGTACAGTAACAAGAAAAAAGATCTCGACAACATATTGCAGCACAGCTACAACGTGGTACTGCTATTCTCTGTACTTATAAAAAATACTACACTTTTTACTAAACAGCTGTGTAGATAAAGAAATTATACTTAGGAAGTTTTAATAAAGCAAAAATCCCCTAACCTGTTTTACAAGTTAGGGGAAATCTGTAATAAAAGATTTTTACAAGTAACTGTTTTAAAAGTCTTTTAATCATCAGTCACAAATGCTTCTTAACGCATTCAAAATTTCCTGTTTTGGTCTTACTCCGACAAAGCGTTCAACTTCATCGCCATCCTTAAATATTATCAAAGTTGGAACGCTCATGATAGAATACTCCAGCGTAAGATCCTCGTTCTCATCTATATCGCACTTATATACAACGTAAGATCCGTTCGACTCATCCGCTATCTCTTCAACAATAGGAGAAAGCATCTTGCACGGACCGCACCATGTTGCAAAGAAATCGACTAAAACCACTCCGTCGCTGTTTAATATTTCAGTGTTAAATCTTTCGCTATCTAAATTAAAAACCGACATATAAATTCCTCCTGAATAAAGTTTTTATTATTATAACACATAAAATTCAAGAAAGCTACAACAATATTATAAATTAAAAAGGGTGATATTATGTATGATCTTATTATAATAGGCGGCGGTGTTGCCGGAATGACCGGCGCAATCTACGCTGCTAGAGCAGGTATTTCAACCGCTATAATTGAAAAATCAGGATTCGGAGGCCAAGTTACCTCCACCGATAAAATAGAAAACTATCCGTCGTTAAAAGAGGTCGACGGCTTTACTCTTGCGTCTAATATGAAATCTCAGATTGACGCTCTCGGCGTTGAATCCATATACGCAAACGTTCAAAAAGTTACTAAAGAAAACGATATTTTTCATATTACAACCGACAGCGATACGCTGGATGCTAAAACCGTTATTATTGCAAACGGCATCAAACGCCGCGAGCTTAAATTAAAGGGAGAAGAAAAATTTTCCGGCAAAGGCGTATCGTGGTGCGCCGTATGTGACGGCGGCTTTTTCAGAAAAAAGACCGTTGCTGTTATCGGCGGAGGAAATTCAGCGCTTGCCGATGCAATTTACTTGTCAAAAATATGTGAAAAAGTATATTTAATATTCAGAAGAAATGAACCAACAGCCTCTAAAATTTATACAGATAAAGCAAAATCTCTTGAGAATATCACAATTATACCGCGCACGGTTCCTCTCTCAATAGACGGCGAAAAAAAGGTTGAAAAGCTGGAAATTCAAAACTTAGATACCAATGAAATATCAAAGTTAGAGGTAGCCGGTGTATTCGAAGCGGTAGGGCTGATTCCGGATAACAAGCAGTTTGAAAATATAATTGATCTTGATGAAAACGGATATATTCTTGCTGATGAAAACCGAAAAACCTCCACACAAGGACTTTTTGCCGCGGGCGATACTGTAAAAAAGCATCTGCGCCAGATAGTCACTGCAACGTCAGACGGCGCAATTGCCGCTACTTCTGCTATAGAATATCTGCAAGAAAAAGGGGTATGATATGAACCGCTCTGTTAAAAATATTCAGTCCTCTCTTTTATCTATGCAGGATGAAATTTACCGTTATTTTGTATCAAAACTCATTCCTACGGTAAAATATGAATCTATAATAGGAATTAGAACTCCCGTTCTCAGAGCTTACGCTAAACAAATCGAAAATAATACACAAATAGACCTCAATGACTTTTTGTCCGCTTTGCCTCATAAATATTTTGAGGAAAACAACTTGCACGCCTTTATCATAGAGCGTGAAAAAGACTTTGATACAGCGATAAAAAAGACCGAATCTTTTTTGCCGCACGTCGATAACTGGGCAACTTGCGACAGCTTTTCTCCAAAGGTTTTTAAAAAGCACAAAAACGAGCTTTTACCCTATATTGACAGATGGTTAAATTCCAATTTTACCTATGCAGTAAGATTTGGCATTAAAACCTTGATGAATCTATATTTGGATGAAGATTTTAACGAAGAATATATGCAAAAAATTTCAAAGATTATTTCAGAAGAATATTACATAAATATGATGATATCCTGGTATTTTGCTACCGCTTTGGCAAAACAATATGACTATGCTGTAAAATATCTTGAAAAACAAGCTTTGCCAAAATGGACGCATAATAAAACCATTCAAAAGTCCATCGAATCATACCGTATAACAAAAGATCAAAAGGATTATCTAAGAACTTTAAAAATCAAGTAATATCAAACATACGCCGAGAGCAAAATGCTCCCGGCGCATATTTTTTAATAATTTTATCCTTCGTTTTTTAACTTATTTTAGAAACTGCCTGACGAACCGCCGTGAGAAGTTCCCGATGAGCCGGTATGAGTAGAAGAACTCTCTTTTGGCTTTGCAACTCTTGATATAGTAGAATACAAAAAGTTGTCTCTTCTTGCTGTAACGTTCAGGCTGTTTTGTTTCACGTAGCTTGCAGCTCCTCTTTGCAGCGCCACGGTTTTTAACTGCGCTTTAAACGCAAACATAATCAGTAAGGCAATTACAAAACCTATTACTAATGACAATGGTATCCATATTAAAGATACATGCGGCAACATATAGTATGACATTTTTTGGGCTATTTTTACAAAAGCATTGTAATAATCTCCTGATGAAAGCATCGGCTGTGCTTCTTCCATAACAGCTGCCTGTTCGCTGTCGTTTAGCTTATTAATGCATTTGCCGGTTGTTGTAATGTGCCATTTTCTATCTTCCATTGCTATCAAAAACAGTACGCCGTCTTTAGAATATCCATTATAATCGTAATAATCATCGGCATAAGCCGTTTCTGATTTACCGTTCAGAGAATTTACCGTAACAAATACAAAGTCGCACTTATTTTTTTCGCCCAATTTCTCACAAAGTTCGGTCAATGAAAAAACCTGATCATTCGTTAAAATGTTAGCTCCATCCACCACAAGCTGTCCCGGCTGAGCATTATTAACAGATGTGTCCTCAGCCGTATCAAACATTTGTGCGTCCTTATCCGTATCAGACGATTGAGCTTCTTCATAATCCATTGCTGAAACCGCAAATACGGCAAATGAAAAAACTAATAAAAGGACAAATATTAATGATACTATTCTTTTTTTCATAAGTTTGCCCTCCTTAAAACAACTGAATTAGCCACAAAACAGCGTAAATCAGCGCTCCGATTCCTGCGGTTAATAACAGTTGCGTCAGCCAGAATTTTTTGCGGTCCATCGGAAGATTTCCAACAAATTTGCCGGTTTGACCGTTCATGGCAAAGGTATATTTTTCATTATTATAAGTAGTATTTAAAATCCATACCGGATAAAGCGCGTACTTTGCCTTGCCGTTTGATAAACGAACAGATGATGACTCTGTATTTACCGTAGCATAGCCGTTTACAGTGCTTCTAAAAGCATCTTCGGTAGAATTTTTAACTCGCTCGTTGGCTCTTTGTATACTTTGGTCTGCGTCAACATCATATTTATCAGCAAGATATCCGGCAAGATATGCGGTCTGAAAATCCACAGCGTCGTCAAAATTATAAGGTTCTATCGATTCCATCAAATCATCGGGCATCTTTGAAGAGCCGTCAACGGGTACCCTTTCAAAACTTATATCTCCCGCTCTGAATACGGAAAAAAAGCTTGTTTGAGTATATATGTAATTTGAATCACTCCATGTATGAACTTTCGTAGCTCTGTATCGGATATCAGCATCGGCGTCGGCGTCAAAAAGCCAAAACGGAACATAAATACCCTTGACCTCATCCAAATGGTTTGTATCCTTAAAAATTTTCGGAAGCAAAAACTTTTTAAGTAAATGCTTCTTCAAGCCCTCTTTAGCAGCATTTTTATCCAGCTTGAACGGAATTACGTAGTCAGGCTTTAAATTCCCCTTTAGCTGATCCATCATTACTACAGGATTTCCGCAATACGGACACTCGGTAGCAGCAGTATTTGCGTCGCCGATAATCTCGCCGCCGCAGGACTTGCACACATAAGAACGAATTGTTCCCTCTTCGTTCTCAGTCCACTCCTGGCCGGCGTTTGTGTCCCACTGCATTTTATCTGTGCCTTCGCTTTTCAAATCCTCGTCATAATTTTTCAGCGCTTCCATTTCAAACTCGGTGTCGCAATAGGGGCATTTCATCTTCTGTATAGAAGTATCAAACGCTATCGCGCCGCCACAACAAGGACATTTATATTCTTGTAATTGAGCCAAAACCTCATCCCCTTAATTTATTAAAATTCGCACTCCTGTGACATAATATTATATTCATTTTGTTATAATTTAAGACAATATCGCATGTAAAGTTGTGTGGTATTATCTTAACAATAAATTATTGCTTATCAGCGTCGTCAAAAGGATCGCCGCATTCAGGACAGAATTTTGGCGGATTAGCCGGGTCTTCAGGTTCAAAGCCGCACTTGTTGCATTTATATTTAGGTGTACCTTCAGGCTTTTTAGAGCCGCACTCAGAACAGAATTTTCCTTTATTGGAAGCGCCGCACGAACAAATCCAAGCTCCGTCATCCTCGGGCTTTTTAGAGCCGCACTCAGGGCAGAATTTGCCCGTAGCTATTGCTCCGCAAGAACATTTCCAGCCGTTTGCAGGTGCTTGTTGAGGCTGATTTGCCTGCTGTTGTGCTTGTTGCTCTGCACCCATAGCGTAAAGATTTTGAGTATTCATGCCGCCTGCAGTATTCATAGCCATGCCCATGCCCATGAAACCTGTCATAGCTCCGTTTGAGTTTGAAGCTGCTGCTTTCATAGCGTCAGCCTGAGCTCCTGTGAGAGTCGCCGCAGCCATTGTAGGATCTTTCAAAATAGCGGCGCGCTGAGCCTGTTTGATAAGCTCTGCGTCCTCGTCCGGCAGAGTAACGGAACCTAAAGCAACAGAGACAACCTTAAGTCCTCTTAACTCTCCCCATTTTTCAGACAACTCGGTATTCAAAGCGTCTTGTAGCTCACTGGTGTGAGTTACAACCTGATTGGGGCGAATCTCTAAATCCGAAAGTTTTCCGAAAGACGGCTGCAAAGCAGAAACAAACTCTGTTTTTAACTGACCGTCGATTTCTTCGCGTCTATACTCTTCGGTAACATTTCCGCAAACATTGGTATAAAACAATATCGGATTCGTAATTTTATAAGAATATACTCCTGAGCAACGGATAGCAACGTCAATATCAAGACCGATTTTTGAATCAACAACTCTAAACGGAATCGGATTAGGAGTACCGAATTTATTATCAATCAACTCTTTTGTATTAAAATAATAAACTCTCTGATCTTTTCCGGTATCTCCGCCGTATGTAAAACGTTTTCCGATAGTTTTAAATGTTTGTTTTATGCTCTCTCCCAAAGATCCTGAAAAAATAGAAGGCTCTGTAGATTTATCATAAGTATATTGACCGGGCTCGGCACAAACCTCGACAACCTTTCCCTGTTCTACGATAATCATACACTGACCGTCTGCAACAGCAATTCCCGATCCGTTTGAGATAATGTTATCATTTCCCTTTGTGTTAGATGAACGACCTGTGATGTTCTTTTGCCCTTTTTTTACCAAAACCTCTTTTGGCAATGCTTCACAGTAGAAAAATTCTTTCCACTGATCCGCTAAAACGCCGCCTACTGCTCCTATGCCGGCTTTAATAAGTCCCATAATTTTTCCTCCTGTTTTTCAACTTGCAACCTTTTGTTACATATAGTAAACAATGATTAATTCGGGTGTACAAATTGTTTGAAGCTTTTCCGCCAAGTTGTGCGCCCGGCTTTAAAGCGTAAATTAATCAGTGGTCACTTATTATATTATATAATAGATTATTATATGTTTTCAAGCAAATTTAGAAAAATTCACTAAATATTTGATTGCATTATCATTAAAAACCGGCATAAAAAACAGGGCACCCGCTTCTTGTGAGTGTCCTGTTTATTAACTTGATGATATTGGATTTAAATATTAAACCATACCAATACCAAAGGATTCTGCTTCTGAGTTATTTTTTTAATCTTAAACTTTTTTTAATTTGAAAGTTTCAATTTTTGTCCAAGAGCCGTAAGCAACAACTTTACGATTATCCATTATGGTGGGTCTTACCTGAAAGTAACCATAAGTATAATTTAAAATATTATGTCTCATATCGTAAGTATAAAGTGATTTGTTAACAAAATTCATATATGTAAATTTATCTGTTAGAGTATTTGAAAAGTCATTATTCTCCAATTTGGTCCATTGTGTTTGTTTATCATACTTGAAAGCTATATCAACTGAATTGGCTGACCCGCCATTTTTTTCCACGATTAACTGGGGGTAAAACTCAAATGTCTTTCCTTTGGTTACTTTATTGTAGTCAACATAGTAACTTAAAGGTTTAAAATTTAACAAATAGCCCACGTTTGTATACTGGTACGGTTTACCGTTTTTGTCAAGAGCTGCAACCTGGCATTTGTAACAAATTTGATCTGTATTGAGGTAAGGTGTAGAAATTCTGTAGTCATCTCCATAAGGAACCCATGTTAGGCCACCGTTCAACACTTTGCTGCCAATATTTAAATATACCGATTTTTTGTTGTACGGATAAGCTTTGAGCTTAGAGTTGTTAAGTTCAATATCAGCGTAACGACGCCAGCCGTTATTATTAGAATTAGCCGCACCAAAGTACAGACGATACTTGTAAGCTCCTAATATTCTGTTCCATACAACGTCAAAACTATTCGAATTGGGTTTTACCAGGTTCAGCTTCGGTTTAGCCGCCGCAGAAGCCGACACGGTTGACACCGCAAGCGAGCTTATGAGTATGGCACAAACAAGAATGATCGATAAAATTGATTTTTTGGTTTTTTTCATTTCTTACTCCTAAATTTAAATTTATCAACAAAGCTGGTTGGCTGATTTTTCTGAAAGCATAAACGTATTAAACGATATTCAAGGCTTCTATCACTATTATTAACAGTTACTATTTTATACATCATAATCAGTTACATAACCAGATAAATAACCAGATACATAACTAGGTGTTGTCCATGGGCTGTAAGCAAATATTTTACCATTATACTTTATAACGCTTCTTACCTTATAAACAAGTGTAGGCTTTGACTTTAATGAAGTTTTAAAATAATAGCCTGGTCCATATTCGTCGTAATCGGGTCCATAATTGCTATAGCTAAGGTCCTTATAAGTATAAGACGAATCGCTTGGGTCTGTTTTGTAAGCTAATTGAACTGTAGTATTATAAGGAAATGTACTAAATTTGAAATAAAAGTCCGTTCTAGAATCGTCAAAGAAAGGTGATTTCCTATAATAGTATATACCTCTAGCTGTTTCTCTTGATGGCATACTTGCTCCTAAACAAACATAGTCAACATTTGTCCATGCAAGATGCCTGTCGCCATTGCCAAGAGCTTCAACCTGACATTTGTATATCCAATTAAGCTCGAGCTTTGGTGTGGAAGTCCCCTGGTCTTGTCCATATTTATACCATTTTCTGCCACTCAGTGAACTGCTGTTGATAGTAAATTTAAAAGACGGATAGTTAGGATGTTTGGTGCAGCTGCCGGCATTAAGAACAGTAAAGCGGCGCCATCCATCTCCATTGCCAACGGCCCCAAAATATATACGGTACTTGATGGCATTTGGCACAATGTTCCATACAACATCAAAAGATCCTGAGCTTTTAGGATTTACTAAATTGAGCTTTGGCGAAGCCGCCGCAGAAACCGACACGGTTGACACCGCAAGCGAGCTTATGAGTATGGCACAAATAAGGATGATCGATAAAATTGATTTTTTGGTTTTTTGCATTTCTTAATTCCTCCTAAAATTTACTTTATTTTGCAAGACAAGCTTTGCATATAAATTATACCAGATATTTTAGAGGAACGTCAATGTGAATTAACAATAAAATCAACGTAATATAATCAAAAACATTTATAAAACTAAAACAAAAATTTTTTAAACTTTATTTTCACGCCTTAAGGCACCAATAAAAAGCGATACGCAAAAACCGTGTACATGCGTATCGCCTTTTATTTTATTGTACAACTATCGCCTGGGTCCCGAGCTGTTCGTATCTTTTTTGGGACAGATCCTTTGGAAATACCGATACGTCTCCGGCGCACGAATCGTTAAAATAATAGTTATCTTCATCAAAGCCTACGAGCAATAAGCAATGTTCGTTTTGCTGCCAGGTAAAGGTATCTCCCATTTTATATTTGGCGTTTTCATCAACATAGTCTATTGTCCATGAGGTAGAATCTATCGGTTCGTTCATTTGTGTAGTTGCCCAAACCATGACAGGCTGGTCGTTTACTATATATTTATTACATAGATAATCCAGAGATTTTCCGTCAAGCGGCACCGCTTTTAAATCTGATTTTTGATCTTTAAAGAAGTTGTTCATAGATTTTGCCATCGCCGGATTATAGATACACCAGCCCCAGCCGGAATATACGTCTCCCGAAAAAGCGCTGTTTGGGTCAGGTCCGTAACGGTCTCCTTCAACTCCGGTCACAGGCGCAGTAATCAAATAGTTGTCGGCAAATTGGAACTCAGTTATGTCAAACCCCAAATACTGCAAAAGCATTGTGCAGGCATAGGTCTCGCAGCCGGCTTTTAATTCATCCTGATTTAATACCGGAGCGCCTTTTATGTGATATTCGGTTTTCTCTTCAAATGTATACTTAAATTCATAGCCGTTTTTATCGTAATCGGACATTAACGCTTTTGAATCACTGCTTACACATCTGACTGTGAATTTATATGTTGTATCTTTTACTCCCTGTGTAAAACGATACGAGGTTTCTTCGGTATCTCCCGCCGTTTGATAACCGTTTCCATCGTCATATAAAACACGGTATTTTTGCGCTCCGTCCACCTTATCCCAGCTTATAAGTACATCTTGTGCATCATCTGTAACTTCTGTTATAACCGGTGTATCAAGGAAGGTAAGAGCCATTCCCTTGTTGTCAAAATCAGATTCCGCCTGACCCTTATCATTGATCCCTCTCAAAGAAAAGATATAAGTTTTGCCTTTTTTCACCTTATTGTAAGTATATTCGCCTTCCTTGGTTGTCGCTATTTTTTTAAAATCAGAATCTGTTTTAAGATATATCTCATATTTTTTGATTCCGTCTTTTTTCTCCCAAGAAAGAAAAACCTGATCTTTTGTAATTTCTGCAGCATCAAATCCCAACGCGTCATAATATGCGTTTTCAAAGCCGGGTTCATATACTGCTCCTGTTTGTTTATCGCCTTTATATGCTTTAACAGCATAAGTATGCAGCACGTTTTTTTCTACATTTTCTATCGTATAAACATTTTCCTGCGTTTGCGCTACTTCCTGCCATTCTCCTTTTATTTTTTCAAGCAATTCGTATTTTGTCGCGCTGCGAAAATTTTTCCAGCTTACCGTTGTATGATTATCCGCATTTTCAAAGCCGGTGATTTTAGGATAAGTCGGATTAAATATTTTAACGATTATTAATATAAACACTATGCATATCGCTATATAAAATATCATCTGATATTTCTTTTTAGATGACATGATTCACCTCAAATTTACTAAATTTTATAAAGCTTCATTAAATTATAAATCAACTCTTACACTTTTTCAAGAAGAAAAAGATATTATAATTCTGGATTTTGTTTAATAATTATATGCTTTTGTTATTTATGAAATCTATATTTTACCAAATAAATCATCATTTTTATGATTGATATTTTTAATTATATCGTATTGATAACTTTTTTCGTTTATGTTAAAATATATTTGTAAAAGTCTGACTAAGGTTTATTAATAAAATAAGGAGAGATAAGCATGAAAAAATTAAAAAAACTTTTATGTGTAGCCCTTACCATTTGTATTTTTGCAGCTTGTACAATAAATATAACTCAGGCAGCAACAGTACAAAACGATTTGAAAGACCCTGCAGATAATCAAAAAGATTCTGACATCCAGGGCAACACTATTCTTCACTGCTTTGACTGGAGCTACAAAGCTATTACCGACAATCTTGATAAAATCGCAGAAGCCGGCTACACTGCTGTTCAAACTTCACCGGTTCAAGCGCCTAAGGATTATAGTCCCAATTGGCTGGATACAGATGGTCAGTGGTGGAAATTGTATCAACCGCTTGACTTTAAGATATCGAACAACACATGGCTCGGTACAAAAGCCCAGTTGACCGCTCTATGTACCGAAGCAAAAAAATATAACATCAAAATTGTCGTAGATATCGTAGCCAATCATCTTGCAAACAATGGCACCTCAGGAGGAGGTTATGCAAAAATCAACTCTAATATCGACCCGGATTTGAAAAACGAAATTTATTTTCACACTTCAACGACCGGTGTAAACGATAACAGCCGATATAACATGACGCAATATCATTTAGGTATGCCTGATCTTAACACGGGAAATTCCTTAGTACAACAAAAAGCCCTCAATCTTCTTAAAGAATGTATAGACTGCGGTGTGGACGGTTTTCGTTTTGATGCAGCCAAACACATCGAGCTTCCAACTGATGACAGCAGTTTTGCAAGCCAGTTCTGGCCGGTCGTTATTAACGGGGCGAAAAACTATGCTTCAGAAAAGGGTGTGGATGAACCTTTCTTCTATGGCGAGATTCTTAACAGCGCCGGAACAAATATTGAAAACTATACACAATATATGGATATTACCGATAACACAGCCTCTAACCGTTCTCTTACTGCCGCTAAAAACTCCAATGCCAGTAACTTATCAAAAAACAAATATGATCTTGCAAAATCTGCCGATAAAGCCGTATTGTGGGTAGAATCTCACGATACATATATGCATAATGAAACAAGCAGTATCTCAGACGCTACCATTATAAAAGCTTGGGCTATAACGGGAGCAAGAGCTGATTCAACTGCCTTGTTCTTTGCCCGCCCTAACAACGCTATGGGAAAAGCCAGTACAAATACTAACTGGTACTCAAAGCCTATTTCTGAAATCAATAAATTTAAAAAAGAATTTAACGGCCAAAGCGAAAAGCTTTCTTATTCAGGAAAGGTTGCTTATATAGAACGTGGCACAACAGGAGTATCTATATCAAAATTAAACGGAACCGGAGAAGTCAGCCTTTCTGCTAAAGCTATGCAAGATGGCATATATACTGATCAAATCACAGGTAACACATTTACAGTATCCGAAGGCGTTATTTCAGGTATGGTAGGCGATACCGGCGTTGCCGTAGTTTATAATCCATCCCAACCATCAATACCTAAGCCGACTATGACGATATCTAAGCTCGGCGGCAGCTTCAATGATACTATAACAATCACCGCACAGCTCACAGGCTCTTCTACTTTAGGAGCATATAAAATAGGATCTAACTCAGCCGTTACGTTTACAGACAGCACAAGTTTTACAATTGGTTCAGATATGGATTACAATGACACAGTAACAATCGTTTATACCGCAACCGACGGAAATTTGGAAACCAAATATTCATATGAATATCGAAAAGTTAATCCAAATTATAATCCGTTTACCTTCCCAACAGAGCGCACAGTATATCTATTAGATACCGCCGAGTGGGGAAATGCTAACTGCTACGCCTGGATCAGAAATACCAACACCAGTAATGTCCCATGGCCCGGGGAGCCGATTGAAAAAGTAGGCGAATATAACGGATATGACGTATATTCATATGAAGTGCCTGAACAATTCAACATGGTTATATTTAATGACGGAGCAAACCAAACCCCTGACCTTGCTTTTCGTGAACAATGTTACTATGATAACGGAAATAAAAAGTGGGTAAAGGTTGAAAATCCCTTTTTGATTTTAGGTGATACAGACTTATCCGGCGAAGTTGAAATTAATGACGTTACTCAAATTCAAAGATCTCTTGTTTATTTAAAAACATTAACTGCTAAACAAACTAGAGTTTCTGATGTAGACGGAGATGGAGAACTTACTATAAGAGATGCTACATTTATTCAAAGATACCTTGCTCATTTTAAAACAAACTATGATATTGGAAAACCAATATCTAATTCCTAATAAGCTGTTTGATAATATATAACTTTTATCTACAACAGCTTTAAAAAATTTAAATACAAAGCCTCTCAGAAAAACTTTTTGAGAGGCTTTTATATATGTCGTATTGTCTTGACAAACTCTTTATTAATAATATAATGATTACTGAATAAACCTTTATTTAGACTTTTTATTTCTTATACATTATAAAGCTTCTCTTGCAAAAAACAAACGAAAAATCTCTACAATACATAAGGCTCAAACTTTTTGCTTCAATACTAATAAAGTTAGTTAAAATATAGTTTTAATAAATTTGGAGACATATTATGAAACCTAAAAGAATTGTTGTAAAAGTCGGTACGTCAACACTGACCCACAATTCCGGAAAAATTAATTTATATAATTTTGAACACCTTGTTCGCACTCTTTCCGATCTTCAGGGCAGGGGTAACGAGATTATCCTTGTTTCTTCCGGGGCTATTGCTGTAGGAGTAGCTGCTATGGGACTTAACGAACGTCCATCAAAATTACGCTTAAAACAGGCAACCGCTGCAATTGGTCAGTGCAGAATCATGCATATATATGACAAGATTTTTTCTGAATATAACCGCAAAGTAGCGCAAATACTCTTGAATCAGGATGACGTAAACAACGAAAATAGAGTAGAAAATCTCAAAGGCACATTTTCTGCCCTGCTTGATATGGGTGTCATACCGATAGTAAATGAAAACGACTCGGTATCTGCAGCTGAGATAGAAGCTGAAGACAGCAAGATTTTCGGCGATAATGATTCTTTATCAGCTATAGTTGCAAAATTATGCGATGCTGATTTGCTGATACTTTTAAGTGACATAGACGGTTTATATGACAGCGATCCTAAAATAAATGAAAACGCTAAATTGCTGTCCAGAGTAGATAAACTTACTCAGAAAATAATAAATATGGCGGGTTCTGCCGGAACCTGGCGAGGCACAGGCGGAATGATGACAAAGTTGTCCGCGGCTAAAATCGCTATGGAAAGCGGATTTGATATGGTTATTACCAACGGTAATAATATGGATAATCTTTATAAAATCATTGAGGGTGAAGATATAGGCACCCGTTTTACAGCATATAAGAAAGAGTGTGATTAAATTGACCGAACTTGAAAAACAGGGAACCGCGGCTAAAAAGGCTTCTTTATCTCTTGCAACAGCATCAACAAAATTAAAAAACGCCGCTCTTAAAGCTATCGCCGATACTCTTATACAAAACAAAGACGAATGGCTGAAAATGAACGCCATTGATGTAAACAACGCAAAAGAAAACGGTATGCGCTCTTCCATGGTAGACAGATTAACGCTAAATGAAAAGCGTATAAACGATATTGCAGAAAGCATTTATCAGTTGATCGCTCTTCCCGATCCTATCGGAAAAATGGATAACGCAATCAAAAGGCCAAACGGACTTTTGATCGGCAAAAAACGTGTTCCTTTGGGTGTTATTGCTATTATTTATGAAGCCAGACCAAACGTTACAGTAGACGCCGCCAGCCTTTGCTTAAAATCAGGCAACGTTTGTATTTTGCGCGGCGGCAAAGAAGCAATAAATTCAAATCTCTGCGCAGTAAAATTAATGCGTAAAGCAATAAGCTCAGTCGGTTTGCCCGAAGACTGTATTTCAATCGTAGAGAACACCGACAGAGAATCTGCAAACGAGCTCATGCACCTGGATAAATATGTAGATGTACTTATTCCCAGAGGCGGAGCCGGTTTGATCAGAGCTGTATCTAAAAATGCAAGTGTTCCGGTAATCAGAACCGGGGAAGGCGTATGTCATATTTACATTGACAACGACGCAGATCTTGATATGGGCGCAGAAATTTTATACAACGCAAAATGCTCCCGACCGTCTGTATGTAACGCAGTAGAATGTGTTCTTATAAACGAAAATATAGCCAAGCCGTTTTTAAACAAAGCGACTACTTTACTTAATAAAGATAAAGTCGAACTGCGCTGTGACGAAAAAGCGTTAGGGCTCGCTGGTTCGCAAGGAATTTTAGCCCAAGACAGCGACTGGGACGCAGAATATGACGATTATATTCTCGCTGTCAAAGTTGTTAAAAACATTGACGAAGCAATAGAATTTATAAATATTCACGGCAGCGGTCACTCCGAGTGTATCATAACAAATAATTATAATAAGGCTCAGCATTTCCTTGACGCCGTAGACGCCGCTGCGGTATATGTTAACGCCTCTACACGCTTTACAGATGGAGGAGAGTTTGGTCTGGGAGCGGAAATTGGCATTTCAACTCAGAAAATGCACGCCAGAGGTCCAATGGGTCTTGATGAGATGACCTCATATAAATATGTTATTTACGGCGACGGACAGATAAGATAGGAGAGTTTTTATGTCTAAATTTGGTTTTATAGGTGTCGGAAATATGGGATCAGCGCTTGCAAAAGCAGTTTCAAAAAAGGTATCGGCTGAAAATATCCTTTTATCCGACTATTCAAAAGAAAAAGCTGAAAATTTTGCAAAAGAGATTGGCGCTGTTGCTGCTGACAATCAAACTGTTGCAAAAGAAGCCCGCTATATATTCTTAGGTGTTAAGCCCCAGGTTATAAATTCCGTTTTATCCGAGCTTTGCGATACGTTTGCAAAAAGAGACTCTCGTTTTGTAATTGTAACTATGGCTGCAGGCGTCGAAATCTCAAAAATAGAAGAAGCCTTAAACAAAACATATCCTATCATTAGAATTATGCCTAATACACCGGCATGCATAGGCGAGGGTATGATACTGTATTCTCCAAACAGCGAGGTTCTTGAAAATGAGAAAAATGAATTTCTTAAAGCAATGAGCCTGTGCGGAAAACTATTGCAATTAGATGAAAAGCTGATTAACGCAGCCACCGCAGTTTCCGGTTGCGGACCAGCATACGTCGATCTTTTTATTGAAGCTATGTCAGACGCCGCTGTTGCCTGTGGTCTGCCCAGAAATGTTGCGCTTGAGCTTTCAGCGCAAACGGTAAAAGGCTCTGCCGCTCTTGTACAAGAGCTCAAAAAAAGTCCGGCAGAATTAAAAGACGCTGTCTGTTCTCCCGCAGGCACAACTATTCAGGGAGTCAGAGCTTTGGAAGAAGCCGGTTTTCGCGGCGCTGTTATGAACGCTGTCATAGCCGCATATGAAAAAAGCTTTAAGCTGTAAAAAGCATAAAATTATTGATAGTCTCACAATTATCACCTTCTTATATTCATGCGTAGCCTAAAATACGTTGTTAAATCGTATTTGGCTGCGCTTTTCTTTTAGCATTGTATATTTTTGCAAAAAATTATATAAAACTAAGGCTTTTTATGCTTGCGCTTGAATTCAAAATTTGATATAATATAGTTTAATATATCAAGGGGTGACAATATGATTAATAAAAACTTTTCTGAAAAATTTGTCAAAGAAGCGCTTACTTTTGATGATGTTCTTCTTATTCCGGCAGAATCAAATGTTGAGCCCAAAGATGTAGCGGTTGATACTTACTTAACTAAAAATATTCATCTTAATACTCCTCTGATGACCGCAGCAATGGATACTGTAACCGAAACCGAAATGGCAATAGCTATCGCCAGAGAAGGGGGAGTAGGTATTATTCACAAAAACATGTCGATTGAACAACAGGTTGATATGGTAGACCGTGTAAAGCGCAGTGAAAACGGCGTTATAACTAATCCGTTTTTCCTTTCACCCAACAACACCATAAGAGAAGCGGACAACCTTATGAAAAAATATAAAATATCCGGCGTTCCTATTTGCGTTAACGAAAAGCTTGTAGGCATTATCACAAACCGCGACTTGAAATTTATGGATGAAAAAGATTTTAACGATCAGATTAACAATGTTATGACTAAAGAAAATCTGATTACTGCGCCGGTTGGGACAAACCTTTCTCAGGCACAAAAAATCCTTAAATCTCACAAAATAGAAAAGTTGCCCATAGTTGATGAAAACGGAAAACTAAAGGGTCTTATCACTATAAAAGATATTGAAAAAACCGTTCAATATCCAAATTCAGCCAGAGATAACAACGGACGTCTTTTATGCGGCGCTGCCATTGGCGCAACGCCGGATGTATTAGAGCGTGTATCAGAGCTTGTTAAAGCTCAGGTCGATGTTCTTGTTTTGGATTCCGCCCACGGCCATAATGCAAATGTTGTAAACTCTGTCAGAAAAGTTAAATCTGCTTTTCCAAATATAAATTTAGTTGCAGGAAACATTGCAACCGCTGAAGGCGCAAAAGCGCTTATCGATGCCGGAGCAGACTGTGTAAAGGTCGGAATCGGTCCCGGTTCTATCTGTACAACCCGTGTTGTTGCAGGTATCGGCGTTCCTCAAATAACCGCTATCTTTGACGCAGCCAACGAGGCAGCTAAGTTCGGTATTCCTGTTATTGCTGACGGCGGTATAAAGTACTCCGGAGATATTGTAAAAGCCTTGGCTGCCGGCGCTAACGTAGTTATGATTGGATCTCTCGTTGCCGGATGTAAAGAATCTCCCGGAGATACCGAAATATATCAGGGCAGACAGTTCAAAGTTTATCGCGGTATGGGCTCTTTAGGCGCCATGAGTCACGGTTCTTCCGACCGTTACTTCCAGTCACAAAACAAAAAGTATGTTCCCGAAGGCGTTGAGGGACGGGTTCCTTATCGCGGCACCCTGCAAGATACCGTTTATCAGTTAATGGGAGGCGTAAAAGCAGGAATGGGTTACACCGGCTGCGCTACTATAGACTCTCTTCATAATAACGCTAAATTTGTTAAGATTACAGGCGCCGGACTCAGAGAAAGTCACCCACACGATATTCAAATCACCAAGGAATCTCCAAACTATTCCGTATCAGGCTAAAAACCGTCTTGCGGTAGGAGGAATAAACTAATCCACAGTATCTCTAACAGTATAGCATACGGTCCTTGGAAAGGGACTCTAATAACTACTACTATATAATACAAGGAGAAATAGTTATGTTTGATAAAGTATTTGGAGAATTAACCTATGATTATGATTGGAACGGAGAACTTGAGCTTAATTGGTTTGGGGAGGTTATAAAAGTCGATCTTGTCATAAACTGCGAAGAGGATGAAAAATTTGATGATCTACAATACCAATCTTTTCAAAAATTTATTGATAATTGGAAGGAAATTGAGAGTTTTCTCTTAGATGAGATACTGTTATATTATAATGACCTTCGAGAAGAATTAGGATTTAGCGATGGTAGTGACAAAAACTATCCTGAGGTAACTTCTGTAAAAGAAATCAAAGAAATGATAGAACTTGACATGATAGTAATTCCGTATTCTGATATATATGACGGAAGAAGCGTTACTATGGCTTTTAGTTGTGATTGGGATGCAGAGAATGGCTTAGGAGTTTTATTAGTTAATGAAAAGATTGAAGAAATTGGGTATCAAGATGTGGCATTTTAACAAATTATAAGATGCAGATGATTTCATAACTATACACAGTTAGGTTAATTTATGAATTATAAACTTTATTTCTTTTCCGCAGTTTCAAATTTGTATTTGTTCAGTAGACATTATTTAATATAAAATAAAAAATCAGCAGACCCCGCCGCGAGTAGTAATTTTCGCGGCGGGGTTATGAGCATAATTAAACCGACTGAAGTTAAAGATTTAATTTCAGCCGGTTTAATATTTATAGAAATTATTATTGTTTATTCCCTATATAGACAAAATTTGAGACAGCTTTTTCCGTTATATTTTATCCAATTTTTGTCTTTGAACCCATATAAGGCTGTAAGGCTTTTGGAATATTTATCGTCATATCTTCATTTAAGTTGTTTTCTAAAAATGCTATCAGCATTCTTGGCGGAGCTACAACGGTATTATTTAGAGTATGAGCCAAATATTTTTTGCCGTCCTTTGCATGAACGCGTATTTTCAGCCTTCTTGCCTGAGCATCTCCCAAATTTGAACAAGAGCCTACTTCAAAATATTTCTTTTGTCTGGGTGACCACGCTTCAACATCTATACTCTTTACCTTTAAATCTGCCAAATCTCCCGAACAGCACTCCAAAGTGCGCACCGGAATATCTAAAGATCTGAAAAAGTCAACGGTATTCTGCCACAATTTGTTAAACCACATCATTGAATCTTCGGGCTTGCATACAACTACCATCTCTTGCTTTTCAAACTGATGAATACGATATATTCCGCGCTCTTCTATTCCGTGAGCGCCTTTTTCTTTTCTAAAACAGGGCGAATAAGAAGTCAAAGCATACGGCAAATTATCCTCATCATGAATAGTATCAATGAATTTACCTATCATTGAATGCTCGGACGTTCCGATAAGATACAAATCTTCATCCTCTATTTTATACATCATGGCGTCCATCTCGGCAAAGCTCATAACACCCGTTACAACATTAGATCTTATCATATACGGCGGAATACAATATGTAAAGCCTCTGTCAATCATAAAATCACGCGCATAAGACAGCACCGCGGAATGCAGTCTTGCTATATCTCCCATTAAATAGTAAAATCCGTTTCCTGCAACCTTTCTTGCAGAGTCCAGATCTATTCCGTTCAATTTTTCAATAATATCCGTATGATACGGAATTTCAAAATCCGGTACCTTTGGCTCGCCAAAACGCTCCACCTCTACGTTTTCACTGTCGTCTTTTCCTATCGGCACGCTCTTATCAATGATATTGGGTATAATCATCATGATATTTTTTATTTTTTCAGACAGCTCTGATTCTTTTTCTTCAAGCTCTTTGAGCTTTTCTCCCTGGTCGCTGACTAGTTTTTTGAGCCGCTCCGCCTCTTCTTTTTCTCCATGAGCAAAGCAGACGCCTATTTGCTTTGAATATTTGTTTCTGCTTGCACGCAGATCGTCAGCCTCAGCCTTGGTTTTTCTTGATTCAACATCAAGCTCTATAACTTCATCTACCAACGGAAGTTTTTTGTCCTGAAACTTATTTTTTATGTTTTGCTTAACAATATCCGGGTTTTCTCTCAAAAATTTAATATCAATCATATTTTCTCCTCTAATCTGTTTGCTATATCTTTCAAATCTTCGTCAGAATAAAATTCTATGCTGATCATGCCGCCCTTTTTGTTTTTAGACGGCGTTACAATTACCTTTTTGCCTAGATATTCACTAAGCGTAAGCTCAACCTCGCTGAAATATGAAGATTTTGATATAGATTTTTTGCTTTTTTTAGGCTTGTCTTGCAAAAGCTTTTTGCACAAGCTCTCGGTTTCTCTAACACTGAGGTTTTTTTCTGCAACTTCTTTTGCAGCAAATAAGATAAGTTCGTCATTTTCAAGTGAGAGCAGTGCGCGCGCATGTCCGGCGCTCAGTTTATTCTCTTTTAACAGCTCTTTTACCTCATCGGGCAAAGCTAAAAGACGTATGGTATTTGCAACAGCACTCCTGGATTTTCCCACTGTTTTCGCTACTTGTTCCTGAGACAAACTATAATCATCTATTAAAGATTTGTAACCCTGGGCTTCTTCAAGCGGCGACAGGTTTTCCCTCTGCAGGTTTTCAATCAGCGCCAGTTCCATAGTCTGTTCATCGGAAAGCTCCCTGATCATAACCGGAATTTCAGAAAGCCCTGCTAAACGACTTGCTCTGTATCTGCGCTCGCCCGCAACTATCTGATATCCTCCGCCAATCAGCGGACGCACTAAAATCGGCTGTAAAACTCCGTGCTCTTGTATACTGTCACTAAGCTCCTTTAAGCTTTCGTCATCAAAATCTTTACGCGGTTGCGCTCGGTTTGGCTCTATATCTGAAATGTTGAGCATAACAACTTCAGATTGATCTTCGGTTTCATTTTCAATAAAAATCGCGCTTAAACCTTTTCCCAGTCCGCCCTTTCTTTTGTTCATCTCAACTCTCCTTTTTTATAATCTCAGCAGCCAAATCCAAATAAGCCGCCGCTCCTTTATTAGTCTTATCATAATACATAATCGGCATACCGTATGAAGGCGCTTCGCTCAAACGAACCGTGCGCGGTATTACCGTAGAAAACACCTTTTTGGGAAAATATTGCTTAACTTCATTTACAACTTGCTGGGTTAAATTGAGCCTTCCGTCATACATCGTCAGCAAAACGCCCTCTATATACAAAAGATTGTTTGTCTGTCTTTTTACTCGTCTGACGGTATTCATCAGCTGGCTTAATCCCTCGAGAGCATAATATTCACATTGTATCGGCACAATTATACTGTCTGCTGCGGTAAGAGCGTTGGTTGTAATCAGTCCTAAGGACGGCGGACAATCAATAATAACGTAATCATAGTTTTGTTTTATCTTGAGCAACCCGCGTTTTAATCTGTTTGCACGCTCAGGCATGTCCATCATTTCAAATTCAGCAGCTGCTAAATCTATTCCCGAAGGCAAAACATCCAAACAATTGTATTTTGTATGTACAACGATTTCCTGAGCCTCTTTGTCGCTTACCAGCAAATCATAGGTAGTCGCAATAACTCCTCTTTTATCTATTCCCACTCCGCTGGTCGCATTTCCCTGGGGATCAACATCGACAAGCAACGTTTTTTTACCCTGAAAACCAAGCCCTGCAGCTATATTTACGGCAGAAGTTGTTTTTCCTACGCCGCCTTTTTGGTTAGCGACCGCAATGACCTTTGCCAAAAAATCACCTTTTCTTCTTTTATCTATTTTTATTATTCTATCATATACAAAGAAACATTTAAAGTGTTTTTAAAAATTTATTTTATATATGTTTCACGTGAAACATTTTTTGTCGTTTTATGTAAGTCTACAATAAAAATCATAAAAAGCGCTAACAGCCGCGTGGGGTAATACGCGACTGTCAGCAAGGGGTTCAGATAAGGAAATGGGTATGAGTGGATAGATGCTTTCGCATCTTTGGGGAAAGCTAATTAATGTGTCACTTTTTGTGACTGTTATCTAAACATATTCTATTTATTATACTAATATTCAATAAAAAACTTTAAAACAGTTATTAGCGGAAATTCATGCGGAGCATGGATTGGGAGTCAGACAAGCTGATTCCTGTCAACCGGCTGTATTTTCGACACGGCTCAGCGCGTTAAGGAAAAGAGAAGCCACCGAACAAAGTCAAGAGTGAGTATATTCAATCACTCTTAGTGAGTACAACGAACAACGACGCCAACAAAGCTGTGTTTAATTTGCGCAATCAATGTTAAAGGTTTTTATAAAACATCAGTATGCAGCAAACTCTGTTGCTTTAGGAATTTTTACGGTGTATTCTATATAATCATCGGTTTCACTTTTTCTTGATATTGCGTTTATACCCGACAGGCGCATTGTATCGACTGCCTTATTTATAGTATTCACAAAAATTCGAACGTCTTTAACTATTACTTTTCGCTGTAATTGAGGCTTTGGCGGCTCGCTTATTGAGTGTCGCATAAGCACGTCCGTTACAAAAGCTTCGCTTTGATTAACGCCCATGTTTTCTGTAATTATATGGCTTAGCACCTCGCGGCGCAGCGAAATATCATTTATTCTAAGCAACGCTCTGGCGTGCCGTTCCGACAGGTTTGCAGTCATTATCCATTCTTGCTCTTCAAAGCTGAGTTTTAAAAGACGAAGCTTGTTTGCAATTGTTGACTGTTTTTTGCCAAGCTTTATTGCTGCTTGTTCCTGAGTTAATCCATACTTTCGTATCAGTCGAGCTATTCCTCTGGCTTGTTCAAACATCGACAAATCGCTTCTTTGCAGATTTTCTATCAATGCATATGTAGCACTTTCTTTGTCATTGCATTTCAGTATAACGCACGGCACCTTTGACATTCCTGCCATAATTGCCGCCCTGAGTCTGCGCTCTCCTGCAATCAATTCAAATTCTGTTTGATTTATTCGGCGGACAACAAGCGGCTGCAAGATTCCGTTCTCAACTATAGATTGGGAAAGACTTTTAAGCTGTTCTTCGTCAAAATTCCGCCTTGGCTGAGTTTTGTTTGGGCGAATCTGAATTGTTGATATCATTAGCACCTTGTTATCGTTCTTTGACAAGAAGCTCAATGTTGTCACCCCTTTGTTCAGGTTGTCCCTGCAATATGATAATACCAAACATCAGGGGCGAACTTTGTCGTTATCGCACCGAATTTTATATATCTTTTTGAATGAATATAAAAAAAACGCAGATTTTGTGTCGAAAACCTAAAAATCTGCGTTTCATTTTTAAATATTAATCTTTAAAGCGGCTTTGATTTTATCTTTGCGCTTGTCCTGGGATAATCCTTTTTTGTCGCACTTTTCTTATTTATAGCTACTATTGTACGTATTCCCGCATCTGATAATTCAAATTCATTAATACTCGAGATTTTTCCGGACAATAAATTGATAGCCTCTTTAGCTTGAACAATTTCTTCTTCTGCACACGCTGCCTTCATAGCTATAAAATATCCCCCAACCTTTACATACGGCAGACAATATTCGGACAATACATTTAACCTAGCTACTGCTCTTGACACTGAAAAATCAAATTGTTCTCTGTATTCTTGTTTTCTTGAACCTTCCTCAGCTCTCATGTGCACAGTTTTAACTTCTTCCAACTCTAATTTTTCACACACATCGGATAAAAAAATCAACCTCTTATTCAAGCTGTCAAGAAGCGTCAGTTTTATATCAGGACGAGCTATTTTTAAAACAAGACCCGGAAAACCCGCTCCCGTTCCTACATCAATAATTTTTGAAAATTTTGGAACATCTATATATTTTAGTATAGTCAAGCTATCACAAAAATGCTTCAAAGCAACATCTTTTGGCTCAGTTATTGCTGTCAAGTTTATTTTTTGATTCCATTGTATAAGCAAATCATAGTACGTACACAAATTTTCTGCAGCTTTGTCATTAATTTTTATATCGAGCAAATTTAACTCTCTGATTAGAATATCTTTAAATTTCGCCATTTTAATCTCCGTCATTTGCTTTGTTTTCAGATTTATACTTCGTCTTAGCCAAATAAATCAACAGCACACTAATATCCGCAGGCGATACTCCGCTTATTCGGCTCGCCTGGCCTAAGGAACGAGGTTTTATTTTACCCAGTTTTTCCTGAGCTTCAAGCCGCAATCCAACTATCTTGCGATAGTCAATATCATCGGGCAAAAGCTTGTTCTCCATTTTTCGCATAGCTTCTACTGCTGCGAGCTGCTTTTTTATATATCCGTCATATTTTACAGCTATTTCTACCTGCTCAAATATACTTTGATCTAGCTGGGGCCGTGTTGTATCAACATCTTTGAGTATATCATAACTCAGCTCAGGACGTTTTAACAGATCTATCAGCCTGATACCTGTTTTTACATCTGATGTTTCACGTGAAACAAGTATCTCGCTTAGGCGTTCTGATGGCGATATAACTGTGTTTTTTACACGCTGCATTTCACGCTCAATTTGTTCTTGCTTATTAAGAAAGCGTAAATAACGGCTTTCGCTAATAAGACCTAGCTTATATCCAAACGGAGTAAGTCTTATATCCGCATTATCCTGGCGCAAGATTAATCTGTATTCGCTTCTCGAAGTCATCATTCTGTATGGTTCGTTTGCGCCCTTTGTAACCAAGTCGTCAATCAATGTGCCAATATAAGAACTCGCTCTATCTAAAACAAACGGCTCTTTGTTTTGAACTTTAAGCGCCGCGTTGATTCCGGCAATGAGTCCTTGTGCCGCAGCTTCTTCATAGCCTGAAGATCCGTTGAACTGACCTGCGCCGAAAAGCCCGGGGAAATCTTTAAACTCTAAAGTAGCTTTCATCGACAATGGATCAACGCATTCGTATTCAATAGCGTATGCCGGGCGCATAATCAAGGCGTTTTCCAGCCCTTTTATAGTATGATAAAACTGAAGTTGAACCTCTTCGGGCAAAGAAGACGACATTCCCTGAAGATACATTTCTTCTGTATCAATACCGCACGGCTCAATAAAAAGCTGATGTCTGGGCTTATCTTTAAATCTTACGATTTTATCCTCTAAGCTGGGACAATATCTGGGACCTACACCCTCGATTTTTCCTCCATAAAGCGGACTGCGCGATATATTATCCAAAATTATCTTTTTTGTATTTTCATTTGTCCAAGAAATATGGCACACAACTTTGTTTTCAAGTTTTTCATCAGTATCATATGAAAAGGGAATAACCGGTTCGTCGCCTTTTTGTTCTTCCAAATCAGAGAAATCTATTGATGACCTTTTTACTCTTGCAGGCGTTCCTGTTTTAAAACGTCTGGTTTTAAGTCCTAATTTTCTAAGGCTTTCTCCCAAAAAAGTTGCGGGAAAAATCCCGTCCGGTCCGCTCTCATATGAAACCTCGCCAACAAAAATTCTTCCGCCTAAATATGTACCCGTGGCGATTATTGCACATTTGGTTTTAAATATAGCCTGCATTCTCGTTGTTAAAAGCCACATTCCGTTTTCATCGCGGTCAATATCAATAATTTCAGCTTGTCTTAAATCAAGATTTTCTTGCAACTCGAGCTTGTGTTTCATAACAGCTGAGTATTTTCTTCTGTCTATTTGTGCGCGCAAAGAATGTACCGCAGGTCCCTTTCCGAGATTTAACATACGCATTTGCAGCATACAGTCGTCGGTTGTTTTTCCCATTTCTCCGCCAAGAGCATCTATTTCTCGCACTAAATGACCTTTTGCAGTGCCTCCTATAGACGGATTGCAGGGGCAGTTACCGACAGCATCCATATTTATTGTAAAAACAGCAGTTTTGCACCCAAGCCGTGCGCTCGCAAGTGCTGCTTCTATTCCTGCGTGACCCGCACCTATTATACAAACATCATATTCTCCTGCAAAATATGTTTTCATAGTGTTCCCTCAAAAATTTGTTTAATCTTTATTCGCGAATGTTTTTCAAGAAGATTTATTTACGTATGTTTTCTCGCGAAGATTTATTTGCAAGTATTTTCTATAAATTTTTATTACAAAGATAAAAATCTGTGTAAAAACTGCTTTGTATCATTTTTTACACAAAAAACGTCACAGCAACCTTATTTTCCGACACAAAAAGTATGAAAGACCTGATCTATTATACTATCGGTTACATTTTCTCCCGTAAGCTCTGCAAGCGATGATATCGCGTCTTCTATACTTACCGTGACCGCATCGAGCGTTATACCCATATCAAGCGCATCTATTGCTTCTCTTATGCTTTTCTTTGCATTAAGTGTAAGCGATCTCTGGCGTTCATTATAAATCAAACTCTCGTTCTCGTCAAAATCGGTTATCTCACATACGCGTTCGATCTCTTTCTTTAAAACTTCAACATCATCAAATTTGGCGCTCATATAAACTTTACTTTTAACTTTACTTTCAATTTCTTTTGTATCAAGCTTTTTCTCCAAATCCGATTTATTAAAAATAGCAATTGAGTTTGTGCCGTCTATAAGAGATAAAATCTGTCTGTCTTCGTCACTCAAAGTCTCTGCCAAATCAAAAACGCATAATACCAAAGAGGCTGTTTTTAACCTTTCTTTAGCCTTATCGACTCCGATTTGTTCTACCAAATCTTTGCTGTGCCTGATTCCTGCTGTATCTGATAGATTAAGAGTTATATTTCCAAGATTAACGTTTTCCTCAACTATGTCTCGTGTAGTTCCCGGAATATCGGTAATGATACTTTTATCATACCCCGACAAAAGGTTCATCAAAGTACTTTTTCCGACGTTTGGCTTACCAACTATGACAGTATTTATTCCGTCTTTGAGTATTTTTCCGTTATCATATTGTTCTAAAATAACTTCAAGTTTGTTTTCCGCTTCGGTTAAAGCTTCCTTTAGATTTGAAAAGCTTACCTGGGGTATATCTTCTTCAGGATAATCCGCCCAAGCGCATAAATGCGCCGCCTTTTGAGACAAGTCGCTTTTTATGTTTTGAATCCGTTTAGATAAAGCTCCCTCTTTAATTTTTACAGCGGCTTTCACAGCATTTTTTGATTTTGCATTAATAATATCCATTACCGCCTGAGCTTCAATCAAATCAAGTTTTGAATTCAAAAAAGCTCTTTTTGTAAATTCTCCGGCCTCTGCTGCAACCGCGCCGTTTTCAAAAAGAGTGCGCAAAACCTCTTTAGTAACACACAAGCCTCCGTGGCAACTCAGCTCAACTACATTTTCTCCTGTATAGCTGTGCGGTTCTAAAAAAACCGTAGCTATACACTCGTCTATCATCTCGCCGTTTGAATATATATTTCCAAAAGCTGCGGTATAGCCTTTCATTTCAAAAAGTTTTTTTCCGCTTTTAGCTTTAAAAACTCGATCACAAATTTCTATAGCTTTATTTCCCGAAACACGAATAACGGAAATTCCACTGTTTTGCATTGCCGTGGAAATAGCTGCAATTGTAGTATCAATCATAATTTCTCCATAAGTCAAAAAAGGCGGACAAAAGTCCGCCCGATTTATTATTTATCAATTCTGCCGTAAAGAGCAACGTCTGATCCTTCGTTTATTGGTTTTCTGTCAGCGTCTATCGTTTGTTTTTTTGGGCGGCCAGAACTATTTTTTTTATATGGTTTGCGTCCGCCTTTTGAATAATTTCTTTTGCTATTTGGATCGGGTGCAATTACAACATGTCTGGAAAGATTTTCGCCCTCAGAATAAGATATTGCTCCGTTTATTTTTTGTACCGAAGTATGTATGATGCGTCTTTCATATGGATTCATAGGCTCAAGCGCACATTTTTTTCCGGTTTTTGCAACTTTTATAGCGAGTCTGCGACCCAAATTTTCTAAGGTTTTTTCACGCTTTTCTCTATAATCTCCGGTGTTGATACAAACTCTAGAGTATGAAGAATCTACTCGATTTGTAACTAAACAAGCCAGATACTGCAATGCGTCAAGTGTTTCTCCTCGTCTTCCTATGATAAATCCAACATCTTCGCCTTCAACATCAATATTAATAACATCATTTTCTTTTGTTGAACTGAGCGTTATATCTTCAAGCCCCATTAATTTAATTATTTCAGATAAAAATTCTTCTGCAATCTGGTCAGGTTCTTGTTTTAAAGTGATTTTTACTTTTGCAGGACGTCCTCCAAAGATGCCAAGAACTTTTTTACTTTGCATTTCAAGAATTTCAAATTCAATTCTTTCGTCCAGCGGATCTACATTAAGCATTTTACAAGCATTTTCTTTAGCCTGATCTGTTGTATTTCCTGTAGCTATTGCTTCTCTTTTCATGGTTTCTCCTTTTTAATATAACTATCTTATATAAATATTATTTCTTTTTCTTTTTAGATTTACTTTTTTGATTTGTATTGTTCTGAGGCGTTTGTAAAGGCACATATTCATATTTGACCTTAGCTTCCTGAAGTTCAAGTAAGGCTACATGTTGTGCTTGTTGTTTTGCGGTAATCTGTTGAGCAGAAAACATTTTGTTCATTATTACAGACTGTACAAAGCCTAAAACAGTTGAACAAATCCAGTAGAAACCAACAGCCGCCGGAACGGTATAAGCGATCCAAGCCGTAAGCAGAGGAAGAGCAAGCAAAGCATATTTCATACAACCTTGCTGATTGTTCATTGAACCGTTTGTTCTCATCATATAAATTTGAGATCCTACCGAAGTTACAAGACACAAGATAGGAATAATAATAACCCAAGATGTAAACATCGTACTTTTAGGGGTTGAAAGTAAGTCAAGTCCCAAAAAGTTAAATCCCGATGACAGCCCCTTGATCTTTTGAACATCGGCATCTGAAAGTGTTTTTAAAATGTCGGTATTTGACGTCAAAAGAGAATATGCTTTTGGACTGTTAAAAAGCCTTATAAGATCAATTTGTGAATAAATACCGGAAGAATTCATTGATATACCCGGTATATGATTAATAGTTTCAAGTACAGACGTAACCTTGTCAGACGCTATATGAAGCATGTTTGAAATTGGACGAGATACAGAATAATAGATTCCCAGCATGACAAACATAGGAAACAAAGAAGTCAAACAACCTGAAAATGGGCTCGTCCCTTCTTTTTCATAGAGTTTTTGTACTTCTTCGTTATATCTGGCTTTATCATTACCGTATTTTTCTTTTAATTCGCGCTGTTTTGCCTGTAATCTTGAATTTGCTGCCATACTCTTTTGTTGCTTAAGAGAAGCCGGAAACAACACAATTTTAAATATTAAAGTAAATATTATAATAGCAACACCAAAATTAGGAACAACATAATATATTGCCCACAAAATATATCCGAAAATGCTGCCTAAAAAGTTAAAAACAGTATACATACTTTTAGCCTTTCTTTAAAGTTGATTATTACACAATTAACGATTGTTTTTCTTTAATGCTTTTGGATTTTTCTCGGGAACAGGATCGTATCCTCCCTTAGAAAAAGGATTACATCTTAAAATTCTCCATATTCCCATCACAGAACCTTTAAAGGCTCCAAAGCGTTCTATAGCCTCATATGTGTATTGAGAACAAGTGGGAAAATACTTACACTTAGGCGAAGTGTGCGCTGAAATGTTTTTTTGATAAAACTTAATCAACTTTAAAAATATTTTTTTCATAAATATTAGATTATTCCTGCCTTTTGCAGGTGAATTCTCATACATTTTTCAATATCGGTACTTTTAACAAACGCAGTTTTTGTTCTTGCAACAAAAACTAAATCATAATTTCTACAATTATTTTTACTATATATATCATTATATATATTACAAAAAGCCTCTTTAATAATACGTCTGCACCGATTACGAGAAACTGCTTTGCCTATTTTTTTTGAGGTAGTTATTCCTATTTGAAGGTTATCTGATTTATTTTTTATAACATAAGTAACTAAAATATCAGAGACATAATGTTTGCCTCTGTTATATGCCCGTTGAAATTCCCAATTTTTTGTTAAAGTAACAGGTTTCATTAAACCACCTACTAAATTAAAAAGCAATTTGAAATTGCACCCGATTATTCTAAATCAAGCTTATAAATAGCCTGATAATTTGACCTTTTCATAAAAATACATGTCAAAACGGATCAATCTCTACAAATTAAAAAATAAAGACCACTGCCTTCAGTGGCCTCATTTTAGTACGATAACTGCTTTCTTCCTTTTGCTCTTCTTCTGGCCAAAACCTTGCGTCCGTTAGATGTGGACATTCTCTTTCTGAAGCCGTGCTCTTTTTTTCTGTGTAATTTTTTTGGTTGATACGTTCTAAGCATCAAAAACCCTCCTTTCGGGTATATAACCTTGCATTACAGCATTATAACTTAATTTTTAAAGATAGTCAATAAATTTTTTTATTTTTTATATTTTATTTGTTCAATAAAAATGAATGATTAAAAAAACTACAATATATAGTGTTTCTCTAATTTTTTAATACAATTTTTTATATCTTAATTTCTATTTTTTTAATCTCATAAATTTACTTATATAAATAATATTGTAAATAAATACATATATAATGGAAAAATATATTGATTTTTAAGACGTAATTTGGTAAAATATATATTAATATTGGCTTATTATGCGCAAGTATTTTTTTGTTAATAAATATTATATTTTAGGAGAGGATTTTATGGAGTCTTTTGCTGAAGGCTGGAATATAATTTGTAATTATTTAAAGGATGAAAAAAAGATTGTCAATGTTGCTTATAAAACTTGGATTTCAAGAATTGAACCTGTAAATATTGATTTTGAAAAAGGTGAAATTACGCTTTTAGTTCCTAATGACTTTCATAGACAAACCTTGATGCGCTGCTATCTTCCTATACTTGAAGAAGCTTATATAGCTGTTTTTGGAACTTCATTTGAAACTATTTTTATCGTTCCTGATGATAATAAATCTAAAAAACAAGACAAGCTTTTAGGTGACGAAACATCGGCTGATACAGGATATGAATTTACCTTTGACACCTTTATTGTGGGATCATCAAATAAATTTGCTCATGCAGCGTGTTTAGCTGTTGCACAAAATCCCGCAGGAGCTTATAACCCACTTTTCTTATATGGTAATTCAGGATTGGGTAAAACTCACCTTTTATATGCTATAGGAAACGATATAAAGAAAAATTCGCCCGAAAAAAATATAATTTACATAAAGGGTGAAGACTTTGCAAATGAAATTATTCAGGCTATTTTGACAAACAATACTCAAAAATTCAGAGAAAAATATAGAAAAGCAGATATCTTGCTTGTGGATGACGTTCAGTTTATAGGAGGAAAAGAGAGTACTCAGGAAGAATTTTTCCATACCTTCGACACTCTATATGACGCTAAAAAACAAATAGTATTGTCTTCTGACCGTCCTCCAAAAGATATTAAAATTTTAACAGACAGACTCAGAAGTCGTTTTGAAATGGGACTTTTAGCAGATATTCAGCCCCCTGATGTTGAAACTCGTATCGCTATTATAAAACGCAAGGCTGAAATAGTGGATTTATATATTCCGGATGACGTATGTGCTTATATTGCAGACAAATTAAAAACAAATATAAGACAACTTGAAGGCGTTGTAAAAAAATTAAAAGCTAAAAATTATTTAACTAAAGAAACGCCGACAATTAGTTCTGTTAACGAAACTATATCTGAAATTTTGAATAACGACGCTCCACCGGAAGTTACAGTAGATAAAATAGTTGATGAAGTAGCCAGAACATTTGGAATATCAAGCGATGATATTAAATCTCAAAAGTCACGAAGAGCTAATATCAACAAACCCCGACAAATAGCTATATATATTTCAAGAGAGCTTACTACTTTATCTATGGAGAGTATAGGTGAAAAATTCGGCGGTAGACACTATTCTACTATCGTATATACGGTTCAACAAGTAGAAAAAAATATAAAAACAGACTCTAATTTAAGAGAAACCGTAGAAGATATTATAAAAAATATTCGTGACAGATAGCACCTCTTTTTATGATTTGCTTTTATACTTTATATTAAAAAATTTCTTAAATAACTTTTCGTATAAATCATTTAACATTAACTTAACATTATTTAACATAATGTTGAAAATATTATCAAAATTTGTTGTTGCTACATATTTTTCCATATTTTTTATTAAGAAATATTAAAGAAATATATAGTATTAATGCTGAATTTTTATTGTTTCAACATTTCAACTGCCCCTACTACTACTACTATCAATATATAATATTCATATCATTAGATTTAATTTTTTATAAAAAGAAAGGATTTTATAAAATGAAATTTACATGTATCAGAAGCGACTTTTCAAATGCTGTTTCAAAAGTTAAAAGCGCTACTTCTACAAAGGCGTCGCTTCCTGTTTTAGAAGGCGTTTTAATAAAAGCGTATGATAATAAACTTACTATTTGCGGATATGATCTTGAAATCGGTATGATAACTGAAATTGACGCAACTATTCAAAAAGAGGGAGAAATCGTTATTTCAGCAGCAAGATTAGATGAAATTATCAGAAAATTACCGGAAGAAATAGTGTCTTTTGAAACAGATGAAAGACTTATTACTTATATAAGTTCAGGTAAAACAGATTATAAAATTCCCGGAATTTCTTCAACAGATTATCCGGAAATGCCGTCATTTGATGAACTTGAAAAAATTACAGTTAATGCAAAAGTTTTGAAAAGCATGATAAAACAAACTATTTATGCGGTTTCAACTAATTTTGCAAAGCCTATTTATACAGGATCGTTGTTTGAATTTGAAAAAAATATATTCAGAATTATAGCTATTGATGGATTTAGAATGGCATTAAGAGAAGAAAATATAGATTCTGATATTGAAAGTAAATTTGTAGTTCCCGGAAAAGCTCAAAATGAAATTATCAAACTTATAACAGATGAAGAAAAAAATGTTGAAATAATAATAGGTCAAAGACATATTAATTTTAAGATTGAAAATTTTAGTATAATTTCTCGTTTAATTGAAGGAACATTTATTGATTATAAATCCACTATTCCGAAAACTGCTCAAACAGAATTTGTTATAAATACAAGATCATTTTATTCATCTGTTGACAGAGTTGCCGTATTAAATGAAAAAATTCAGTCTCCTGTAAGATGTAACATAACTTCTGATGAGATTAAATTTTCGTGTACAACTTCTTTAGGAAACGTAAAAGATGAAATCTCGGCAAGCGTTATAGGACAAGATGTTGAAATTGGCTTTAACAGCTCGTATATGTTAGACGCTTTGAAAAATACAGACACTGATGAGGTAAAATTTATATTAAACGGAGGATTGTCTCCAATTATAATAAAACCTGTAAAAGCAGATAGTTTTACATTTTTAGTAGTTCCAATGAGGTTGAGTGCAAAATAAAATGAGAAAACAAGTTATAAAAATAGATGAAGAATTCATAAGACTTGATAATTTATTAAAATTTTCAGGTATTACTGCTACAGGCGGCCAGGCAAAATTTTTGATTCAATCCGAAAAAGTAAAATTAAACGGTGAAATTTGCAATATGCGCGGCAAAAAAATATATAAAGGCGATGTTGTAGAATTTGAAGATAATACAGTTGAGGTAAATTAATTGATAGTAAAAGATTTACAATTTGAAAATTTCAGAAATCTTTCTGATAATCATATTGTACCATGTGAGAACGTTAACGTTATTTACGGAGATAATGCACAGGGAAAAACTAATCTTTTAGAAGCTATCTGGCTTTTTTGCGGAGGACATTCTTTTAGAGGAGCAAAAGAAAGCGAACTTTTAAAATTTGAAAAAGATTTCTATTCTTTGACTATGAAATTTTTTTCATATAACAGGGAGCAGACCGCAAATATTAAATTTTTTCAAAATAAAAAGCATATAGAAATAAATAATGTTGAAAGAAATTCTTCATCCTATTTAACAGAAGTTTTCTCGGCTGTTGTATTTTCTCCGGAGCATTTGACTTTGATAAAAAGAGGACCAATGTTGAGAAGAAAATTTTTAGATGCAGCTATATCTCAACAAAAAATAAGCTATGCTGTTTATCTTTCAAAATACAATCAAATTATAAATCAGAGAAATGCTCTTTTAAAAGATATATATAAGCATAAGGAATTAAAGGAAACCTTACAAATTTGGGATGATTCACTGGTTTTATACGGAGCTAAAATAATAAAAGAAAGACTCGAATATATTAAAAGATTAAAAATATATGCAAAAAAATTTCATTTTGGAATAAGTTTTTCAAAAGAAAATTTAGATCTTAATTATCTTTCAAATGCTCAAATAAATGAAGAAGATGATGAAAGTATCATAAGAGACAAGCTTTCAAAAGTATATAAAAAATCCAGATTTGACGACTATCATATCGGATATACAACAGTAGGACCGCACAGAGACGATTTGGATATTAAAATAAATGATATTTCAGTAAGGAACTTTGGATCTCAAGGTCAGCAGCGAAGTGCAGTGCTTTCTTTAAAATTGGGAGAAGCTCAGCTGTTAAAAGAGAAAAGAGAAGAAACTCCGGTTATTTTGCTTGATGATGTTTTGTCGGAGCTTGATTCAAAAAGGCAAGACTTTTTACTTAATAAAGTTGAAGAATATCAGGTTTTTGTTACCTGCTGTGAAGAATCAAATAAAGAACAGCTTAAAAACGGAAAAATATTTTATATAGAAAATGGTAATGTGCAGTGAAATATCTTCATTTAGGAAACGATACGTCAATAAAAACAAAAAATATTTTAGGAATTTTTGATTTAGAGACAACCACGGTTTCCAAACACACAAAAAATTTTTTATTTAATTGTGAAAAAGAGAATATGATTGTAAATATAAAAGAATATGAACTTCCAAAATCATTTATTGTTTATAATTTTGACGGCGAGTATTCTGTATATATTTCTAATATTTCATCGCAGACTTTGGTAAAAAGAATGTCTGCGGGAAAGGATTTATTATGAAGCTTACAAAGTGTCCTTATTGTAATAAACAAGTCTCGTATTTTACTGCGTTTGCAGTTAAAAGAAACGGCGAATATTTTTGCAATAAGTGTAAAAAGGAATCGAATATTTTTATAAAGAAATCAATAATTTGGCCGCTGATAGGTGCAATTATTTTGTCAGGATTGATTTTAGCTGTATTTTTGTTTGCGACAGACAGAGAAAATCTTTTGTTTGCTTTTTTTGTTGCAATACCGTTTATGATTTTTTATATTATCACTCCGTTTTTTGTTTATCTTAAACCTAAAAAAAGTCATATGGATACATTATATGATACAAAAATAGGAGAAAATAACGTAAAAACAGCAAATTCATCTATTGTTAAACCGGCAAGAACAGTTCCTGCATATATAGATGACATAGTATCAAAAGAAGAATATAAAACTTCTATAAATTCCGATATATTTAATATGATCAAAGAAGAAAGAAAAGTTATAAATGACGATTCCGGAACAACAAGAAGCTTTGATAAGTTTGAAAATATTTCAAGTTCGAAATCCGGCAGTGATACTATGCCCATATCTGATCTTAAAAAGATAGCTCAAGAAAATAGAGATAAAAATATTAATTAATAATAAATTACATATATATTCCGATTATTTATATATTAAGATGTGTGGAGGAAAATTTAATGAGCGAAGAAATAAAAAATCAAAATAATATCAGTGAGAATGAAGAATTAGAAAATATAACAAAGGTTGACGGAGAATACGGTGCTGATGAAATCCAAATTTTGGAAGGCTTAGAAGCTGTTAGAAAACGCCCGGGTATGTATATCGGCTCAACCGGAGAAAGAGGACTTCATCATCTTGTATATGAGATAGTGGATAACTCTATTGACGAAGCTCTTGCCGGATATTGTACAAAAATAGAGGTTTCTATTTTGCCGGGAAATATAATAAGAGTCAAAGACAACGGAAGAGGTATCCCTGTAGGAATCAATTCAAAAGTAGGTTTGCCTGCTGTTACGGTAGTATTTACCGTACTTCATGCCGGAGGAAAATTCGGCGGCGGCGGATATAAGGTATCCGGCGGACTTCACGGAGTAGGCGCTTCTGTTGTAAACGCTTTGTCAGAATGGCTTGAAGTCAGAGTTTGTGACGGAGAAGATGTATATTATCAGCGATATGAACGCGGAAATATTATTAATGATCTTGAAAAAATCGGAAAATCAGATATAAAAGGTACCGAAGTTTTATTCAAAGCAGATAAAGAAATATTTAAAGATACCGATGTTTATGATTATAATATACTTGCAAGAAGGCTGAGAGAACAGGCTTTCTTAAATGCAGGAATAAATATTGAATTAACAGATGAACGCGACAGTGAAAATATAATAAAAAAGAAATTCTTTTATCAGGGCGGTATCAAAGAATTTGTAGATTATATTCATAAGAAAAAGGGCTATACGCCTATTCATGATGAAGTTATATATTTGCAGACTGCAAACGAGGAAAATACCTGTGAAGTTGAAATTGCAATGAGATATAACGACAGTTATAATTCTGATATCAGATCTTTTGCAAATAATATTCATACAACCGACGGTGGAACGCATGAAGAAGGCTTTAAACGTTCTTTGCCGAGAGTTATGAACAATTATGCAGCTAAATTCAATAAAATCAAAGATAAAGATAAAGATTTAAAGCTTGAATTTGATGATTATAAAGAAGGACTTACAGCTATTATTTCTGTAAAAATAACCGAGGCTCAATTTGAAGGACAAACTAAAGCAAAACTCGGAAATACAGAAGTAAGAACTATGGTAGCTCGTCTGATAAACGAAAAATTATCAGAGTTTTTGGAAGAAAATCCGGCATCTGCAACAGCAATATTAGATAAAGCTCTGGCTTCTGCAAAAGCTAGAGAAGCAGCCAGAAAAGCCAGAGAATCGGTAAGAAGAAAATCAGCTCTTGACTCTGCAACGCTTCCGGGCAAACTTGCCGACTGTCAGTCAAAAGACAGCAGCGAAACTGAAATATACATAGTAGAGGGAGATTCCGCAGGAGGTACCGCAAAACAAGGTCGAGACAGAAGATTCCAGGCAATTTTGCCGCTTTGGGGAAAAATGCTTAACGTTGAAAAAGCAAGACTTGATAAAGTATACGGAAATGATAAACTTACTCCGGTAATAACAGCTTTGGGTGCAGGAATAGGAGAAGAATTTGATCCGTCAAAATTAAGATATGATAAAGTTATAATTATGGCTGATGCCGACGTTGACGGCTCACATATCAGAACTTTGCTTCTAACATTTTTCTTTAGATATATGAGACCATTGATTGAACAGGGCCACGTATATATAGCTCAACCGCCGCTTTACAGAATTTCTAAGGGAAAAGATCACAGATATGCCTACACAGATTTAGAGCGTGATGAAATTATGGCTCAAATAGAAGGAAAAAAAGAAATTCAGCGTTACAAAGGTCTTGGTGAAATGGACAAGGATCAGCTTTGGGAGACCACAATGAACCCACAAACCAGAACCATGCTCAGAGTAGATCTTGAAGATGCTCAGGAGGCCGACGAAACCTTCTCTATATTAATGGGAGACAAGGTTGAGCCGAGAAGAGAATTTATCGAAACTAACGCTAAATATGTTCAAAATCTTGATATTTAATTTTTTAATATTTCAAAATTAATCAATAAAAAAGAAACAAAGATAATTGATAAAAAAGTTGTGAGGTGAATCCCTTGGATAACGAAAATAACAATATAAAATTTAACGAGGGCGAAAATTTTGAAAAAGAATACAGCGATATGATGAATCAAACCGAGTATTCAACAGGAAAAGTAATAGATGTTGATATAAACAGGGAAATGAGAAAATCATTTTTAGATTATTCCATGAGCGTTATCGTTTCGCGCGCACTGCCGGATGTCAGGGACGGACTAAAACCTGTTCATCGCCGTATTCTATATACAATGTATGAAAACGGACTGGATCCGTCAAAGCCATATCGTAAATGTGCGGATACTGTCGGAAATGTTTTGGGTAAATATCACCCTCATGGCGACGCGTCTGTTTATGATGCTATGGTACGTTTGGCGCAGGATTTTTCTATGCGTTATCTATTGGTTGACGGTCACGGTAACTTTGGTTCGGTAGACGGTGATCCGCCTGCTGCATATCGTTATACAGAATCTAAAATGAGTAAGATAAGCATGGAAATGCTATCTGATATTGACAAAGAAACTGTCGATTTTATGCCAAACTTTGACGACCGACTCAAAGAACCAACGGTATTGCCGTCACGTTTTCCGAATCTTCTTGTAAACGGATCGTCGGGTATTGCTGTCGGTATGGCAACAAATGTTCCGCCTCACAATTTAGGCGAAGTTATTGACGCTATGTGTCTGCTGATAGATAATCCGGACGCAGAGCTTAGCGAAATTATGGAATGTATGCCGGGACCTGATTTTCCGACCGGCGGTATAATTATGGGCAGAAGCGGAATAAAAGCAGCCTATGCTACCGGCAGAGGAAAAATTATTGTCAGAGCCAAAACTGAGATTGTTGAAGCTAAAAACGGCAGATATAAGATTATCGTTACTGAACTGCCCTATGTTGTAAACAAAGCCCGACTGATAGAAAGTATAGCTCAGCTTGTAAAAGACAAGAGAATCGACGGAATTTCAAATATTGAAGATCATTCCGACAGAAAAGGTATGCATATAGAGATTGATATAAAGCGCGAGGCTTCCGCTCAGGTTGTTTTAAATCAATTGTTTATGCTTACTCAGCTGCAATCTACTTTCGGCGCGATTATGATAGCTATCGTTAACGGCGAACCAAAGCTTTTGACATTAAAAGAAATGTTAAAGCATTACATAGATCACCAAGTTGATGTTATTACGCGCAGAACAATTTTTAATTTAAGAAAAGCGCAAGAAAGAGCTCATATTTTAGAGGGTCTTAAAATTGCTATTGATTTTATTGACGAGGTTATTGCAATAATCAGAAAGTCTAAAGATCAATCTTCTGCAAAAGCTGCGTTGATGGAGCGTTTTTCGCTGGATGAACTACAGGCTCAGGCAATTGTTTCTATGAGACTGGGTCAACTTACAGGCATGGAACGCACAAAGATAGAAGATGAAATTGCATTATTGAATCAAAAAATCAAAGAATATAATGAAATTATCTCTAGCGACTCTAAAAAATATGAGATAGTAAAAGATGAAGCATTGGCCATAAGAAATAAATATGCCGATCCCCGCAGAACAGAAATTTGTGCAGTATCGGGCGAGGTTGATATTGAGGATCTTATTCCAAAAGAGGAATGTGTAATTACATTTACGAAATTTGGATATATTAAACGCCAGAGCGAAGACACCTATAAGCTTCAGCGTCGCGGAGGCAGAGGTATTTCAGGAATGACAAGACGTGACGAAGACGTTGCAACGGTTATGTATATCAGCAACTCTCACGACTATAACCTGTTCTTTACAAATACCGGCAGAGTATATCGCTTAAAATGTTATGAAATTCCGGAATCATCAAGACAAAGCAAGGGTATGAATATTGCAAACCTTTTACCGATAGCCAGTGATGAAAAGGTTACTTCAATGATAAAGGTAGAGTCTTTTGATGAGGACAAGTACCTTATTATGGTAACAAAGCAGGGAATAATTAAGAGGATTCAGCTAAATGCTTATAATACTTCAAGAAAAGGCGGCTTGATTGCGCTCGAGCTCAACGAAGGAGACGAGCTCGCATGGGTAAAACAAACCTCAGGTAACGATGATATCATTATAGCAACCAAAAAAGGAATGGCTATTCGCTTTAAAGAAACCGATGTTCGTGTTATGGGAAGACTGGCAAGAGGCGTTCATGCTATTAAGCTCAAAGAAAATGACGAAATAGTTGGAATGAGTATTATCGATGAAAATAAATATATACTTACTGTATCGCAAACAGGTTACGGCAGATTATCAAAACCCTCTGATTATCGTGTTCAGTCGCGTTCAGGTAAGGGCATAATCAATTATCATACGGAGAAATACGGTGAGGTTGCGGCTTTATCAGTAGTAGATGAAAACGACGATATAATCCTAATATCGGAAAACGGTGTTATTATCCGTATTTTGGCGTCTACTATCCGCTTGTGTTCAAGACCGAGCAAGGGCGTTACCGTTATGAAAATTAAAGATGACAACAAGGTTGTATCTGTTGCGGCTGTTCCTCATGACGAGGACCAAGAATCAGAAAGCGCTGAAGAGGCACAAACATCAGAAGAGAACTTAGAAGAGACCACTTCTGAAAATTAAAGCAGAAATAATTTGATTTTATTTAATAATGCTTTAAACCGATAATCTTTTAATATCCGATATAGGGGGAAAATATGAAAGAAATTTATATTTTAAGGGTTTTGTCCGGTGTAAGATTTGAAAAATTAAACAAGGTTTTAACAACCGTCAAAGAAAACTCCGGACACAGCAAGTTTCGTACCTTTTTTGATATTATAGGCTGTACGCTGAAATACGGCGCCGGATATAATGACTATGATATTTTTCACTTTTACGAGATAAAAAGAAATTTGAGAAAAACCTATGTCACCCGCGTTATTAATAAAAAAATAATTATGAAGTGCAATAATCAGGCGGTTTCCGACAATCTGCATTATAAAAGCAGATTTAACCGTAGCTATGAAAAATACCTGGGCAGAGAATGGTTTGATATGGAAAATAAGGGCCTTGATGATTTTAAAGAATTTGTCAAAGACAAAGAATATATTTTCTGTAAGCCGGATGGACTGGATTCCGGCAGAGGCATTGAAAAGCTGAAGGTCAGCGACTTTGAGAGCGTTGAAAAGCTTTATGATTATTGCAAAGAAAAGAATTTTGGAGTTATAGAAGAACTTGCAAAACAGCACCCTAAAATGGCGACGCTTCATCCCGAATCGGTCAACTGTATTCGTATGCAAACCATAGTAGTAGACGGAAAGCCTCATCTTGTATATGCTGCGTGCAAGGCAGGAAACGGCGGTCATTTTGTCGACAATTTGGGCTTTGACGGAATCAATATTCCTGTTGATAAGGAAACAGGAAAACTCACCGCGATCGGACGCACAGAGCATCGTCAGCTATATAAGGAGCATCCCCGTACAAAGGTAAAATTTGAGGGCTTTGAGATACCGTATTTTAAAGAAGCGGTTGAGCTTTGTTTTAAGGCAGCGCTTGATACACCTGAGGTTAAATTTGTCGGTTGGGATTGTTATATCGGCGAGAACGGTCCTGGAATTATAGAAGCAAACGACTACCCCGACTATTATTTCTGGCAGCTTCCGGAGCTGACACCGGATAGAAAAGGCATTTTGCCGTATTTTGAAAAACTATTCAATCAAAAAATTACACCTTACAGAAAAATCAAATAAGAGGATTTATCATGGATAAGAAAAAAGTTACGGTTTTAGTTGCGGGACAAAAATTTTCACTTGTTACAACTGAAAGCGAAAAATATGTTATAGATACCGCAGCAAAAATTGATGCAAAAATTAATGCGCTTGTTATCAGTTCAGATATGACCCGAGAAAAGGCTGCAGTGCTCACAGCGCTTGATTTAAGCGACGATAACTCTAAGCTTACGAGCAATTTATCAGATATAAAAGAACAGATAAAAGACTATATTGTTGAAATAAATAAGTTAAAAAAAGAAAATAAAGAACTGAAAGCTAAGCTTGCGGTTTTATCTGATCAAAGCGTTGATATATCTAAAAATTCTACGCAAAAGTTGAAAGATAATTTATCTGCAAAAGAAAAAGAAGAAAAGGAAAATGATGATCTTTTTTTTGGTGAAAGCTCAGCGAACAGCGTTGAAACAAAGGCAGAGGTAAAGTCGGATAAAAACAGCGCCTCAGTCAGCACAACTGACAAAACAGTTGAAAAAAATGATATAGCATCACTAAAAAATCAGCCGCAGTCAAATCAAAAAATACAGCAAAAAACTTCTAAAAAGAAACATGAACACGCTCACACAAATCCATATAAAGAGCAGTTTATGAATAAAAAAGAAGATAAAGGCTATCAGCCGCAGCGCCAGTATTCGCTGTTTGATGATCAGCAATGAAAAAAATAGAGATACTTGCCCCTTGCGGAAGTATGGAAAGTGTGGCTGCTGCCGTAAGAGGCGGAAGCAATGCGATATATATAGGGGCAAAGAAATTTTCAGCTCGCGCTTTTTCTGAAAATTTTGATGAAGAAGAAATCAAAACCTGTGTAGAATACTGCCACCGGCGAGATGTAAAGGTATATTTAGCGCTAAATACCCTTATTTTTGACGATGAAATGAACTTAGCTTTATCTGTTGCTAAAGCTGCCGCAAAATGTGATATTGACGCGGTTATTGTCCAGGATTTGGGACTTTCTATGCTGATAAAAAAAGCAGTACCTGAGCTTGCGCTTCATGCGTCAACCCAGATGAGTGTACACACAAAATACGGAGCAAAGGCTATGTATGAGCTGGGATTTAAACGGGTAGTATTAGCGCGTGAGTTAAGCTCAAAAGAGATAAAAGAGATTCATGATTTTTGCCCCGAGATAGAGCTCGAAGTTTTTGTTCACGGAGCTTTGTGCTTTTGTTTATCGGGGCAATGTTATTTTTCGGCTATGCTAGGAGGAAGGAGCGCAAACAGAGGAAGATGCGCTCAGCCCTGCCGTTTGCCTTTTAAATTTAAATCTGCCGATCATGCGTTGAGCTTAAAAGACAATTCTATAATTTCTTATCTTAATGAATTGGAAAATATAGGGGTGACGAGCGCAAAAATTGAGGGCAGAATGAAACGCCCCGAGTATGTTTACTCGGCAGCTCGTGCCTGTAAAGAGCAGCGCGATTTTGGTATGATCACTCCAGATACAAGAAAAAATTTAGACGCAGTTTTTTCTCGTACAGGCTTTACAGATGGTTATTATACGTCAAATTTGGGTTATGATATGTTTGGCTACAGAAAAAAACAGGATGTCGTTGCCGCTGATGAGAAAACGCTGAAAACTATCAGAAATTTATATAAAGATGAAATAAAAAAACTGCCGTTAACTTTTAATTTGGAATTAAAAATCGGCGAGCTTCCAAAATTAACCGCTAAAGATGATTTAAATCTTGTAGAGCTTTTTGGAGATACTCCTGCTCAAAAAGGAGAAAATGTAACGCTCTATTCTAACAATGCGGAAGAAAGCCTGAAAAAAATCGGAAGCACACCATATTATATAGAAAAAATCACATGTAATATTGAAAGCGGAGTTTATGTAAAAGCTTCAACGCTAAATAAATTAAGACGTGAAGCAATCGAAAAATTACAAAATATTCGATCTAAACAAAACAATTATCCTATCATTGATATTAATATCAACAGCTTGTTAGAAAAAGAAAAAACCATTGAACAAAATAGCGTTATAGGCAAATACGCTTGTGTAAATTCTTTGGAGAATATAGAAAAACTTTGCAATTTTGATAAGATCTTTGTAAATATTTTTGCTCTTGATGATCAAGAAAAAATAAAAGAGTTACAAGCAAAGGGCTTAAGCATTGCAGTGTTAACACCGCGCGCACTTTTTAATATTGAAGATAAGGTAATCAGCCAACTGAAAAAACTGAAAGCTATTGGAATCAACGATGTTATGGTGCAGAATATAGCGGCTTTTTATTTTTCAAAAAAGCTTGAGATGAATGTTCACCTTGGGTTTTCTATGAACGTAACAAATTCTTTTTCGATATTGTTTTTTAAAAAATTAGGGGTAAAAACCTGTGAACTTTCTATTGAAATAGACTTAAAAAGAACTGAAAAACTTTTTCATTTTATGCCTCTGGGGATAGTTGAATACGGATATTTGCCGTTGATGATTTCTCGCTTATGTCCTGCAAGAGCAGCGGGACAAAATTGCAAAACTTGCAAAAAACAAGTGGTTTTGCAAGACCGAAAAGGAATAAAATTCGAGGTATTATGTCATAAAAATACGGTGGAAATATTAAACAGCGTGCCACTCTTTTTGCCTCAAAAGATTTATAATGGTGCAAAACCCGATTTTACAGTTTTTCGCTTTTTTGTGGAAAACTCTGTGGAAAACAAGGAAAAAATCCTTGAAAATTTAAGCAAAAATCTAAAAAACAATAGTTTTACACATGGTTTGTATAACAGGGGTGTTAAATAATTCACAATCTTTTAAAGAATTATTTATTAGAAAAAAGGAAAATTCCTTTAAGTCAATTTGGAAATAAATTACACTCTTCAACAAAAAAACAATAATTTTAAAAAATTAAAATTTTGCAAGATTATTTTTGCTTTTTGCAGGAAATCAACATAAAAAAGAAAACGGAGAATAATATGAGCGTATTAAAAATCAAGAAATTAAACGACAATGCGATTGTTCCAAACCGAGCTACACCGGGATCTGCCGGAATGGATCTTTATGCCTGTATTGACAGCGATATAGTTATCAGTCCGAAAGAGCGGGTCTTGATTCCCACCGGAATAGCGATAGAGCTCGAGAGTTCTGATTATGTAGCCTATATTTATGCCAGAAGCGGTCTTGCTATAAAGCACGGCATTACTCTTTCCAACTGTGTGGGCGTTATAGATTCTGACTATAGAGGAGAAATAAAAGTCGGGCTGATTAATTTATCCGATACGCCGTATACTATAACTTCTGACGAACGAATAGCCCAAATGGTTATTTCAATGGTTGAACAACCGCAGATTATTTGTGTAGATGAACTTGAACAAACTAAGCGAGGCGAGGGCGGTTTTGGATCAACGGGGAAAAATTAACAGTGATTAGTATAAGATGACAAAATCTTAACCAAAATAATATTGAAAACAATGTATATATCGTTTATACTTTAAAAAACTAAGGGTATAGAAAGGGGATTTCGATGTTTTCTAAGGATATAGGTATTGATTTGGGGACTGCAAATACACTTGTATATATGAAGGGTAAGGGCGTTGTAATGCGCGAACCTTCGGTTGTTGCCGTTGATATCAAGCGAGATATTGTGCTTGCTGTAGGCAAAGAAGCTAAAGAGATGATCGGCAGGACTCCGGGTTCTATTGTTGCGATCAGACCGCTCAAAGACGGCGTTATAGCAGACTTCGAAATTACCGCTACGATGCTCAAGCACTTTATTCGAAGCGTAGTAAAAAGCGGATTTTTCAGCCGTCCGCGCATTGTAATATGTATTCCGTCAGGAGTAACCGAGGTTGAACGCAACGCGGTAGAAGACGCTGCGCGTCAGGCAGGCGGCAAAGAGGTTGAACTCATTGAAGAACCTATGGCGGCGGCTATNNNGCAGCTATCGGTGCCGGCCTGCCCGTAGAAGAGCCGGTCGGCAGCATGGTTGTTGATATCGGCGGAGGAACCAGCGAAGTTGGTATTGTTTCTTTAGGAGATATTGTAGCTTCCTGTTCCGTAAGAGTTGCAGGAGATAAATTTGACGAAGCTATTATTACTTATATAAAGAAAAAATATAATCTTCTCATCGGCGAAAGAAGCGCCGAGGATATAAAGGTTGAAATAGGTTCGGCATATCCTTATGAAGGAGAAAGGGATATGGTTGTAAAGGGCAGAAATCTTGTTGACGGTTTGCCAAAGAACATTCGTATTACCGCTGCAGAAGTCAGAGAAGCGCTAAAAGATCCGCTGATGACGATTGTTGAAGCAATACTTAGCACTCTCGAAAAAACCCCGCCGGAGTTGTCTGCAGATATTATTGACAACGGTATTATGCTGACGGGCGGAGGTGCTCTGCTTCGGGGATTGGACGAGTTAATAGAAGAGCAAACCGGAATGCCCGTTCACGTTGCAGATCGTCCGCTTGACTGTGTAGTAGACGGAGCGGGAATGCGTCTTGATCCGAATTTTCGCCGCAGAGTTAAAGAATAAATATAGTCGATACCGTGAATTTGATATAATTTAAATTTGCGGCTTGCGAAAATATATTTTATAAAAAGCGGGCGGATTATATCCGCCCGTGAGTATTACAATATATTTATTAAATTAAAATATTTTACGGGGTTATATTTTTAAAGAGCTACAAAAAACAGGATTCGATTTAGTATATAAAGGAAAGTCAAGATGAAAGAGTTTTTCAAATCTACCGGTATAAAAATTTTATTCAGCGTTTTGTTGGTTGTGATTATGTTATCTTTGTTTACAAATCATTTGCAAAACAACTTTTTGTCTAACGCGGTGAATGCTACTACATATGGTTTATCTTCGGTAACTGCCGCTGCTACCGCGGATAACAGGAGCAATATGGGATATGAGGAGCTGCTTAGCAAATACAACGAATTAAAAGATGAAAACACCGAACTGCGTGCTAAATTAGTGGACTATTATGATACAAAGACCGAAAACGCCAGGCTTTGGAAATTTTATGACTTAAAAAAAGAAAACCCTGAATATACATTAGTACCGTCAACCGTTTTGCGAAGAGATGCTAACGATGATTTTTATTCTTTCACAATAGATAAAGGAACATCCAGCAATGTGCAAAAAGGTGACGCGGTTGTAACACCGCAGGGAATAATCGGATGGATAAAGAACGCTGACGTCAATACATCTAAGGTTATCACTCTGTTGTCAACTCAAACAAGAATAAGCGCGATAAATAATAAAAGTTCTGATACAGGAATTATTACCGGAAGCGCTAAATTAAGCGAAAAAAACCAAACAACTTTTTCAAAATTAAAATCGGATAATAAGGTTGAAAAGGGAGATATAATAACCACCACCGGCATAAGCGGAATTTACCCAAAAGGGTTGGTTGTAGGAGAAGTGGTTGATGTTTGCTATGATACCTACGATACCTCTTACTATGCGGTAGTAGAGCCTTATGATGAAATAAAAACGCTCAAGGAAGTAGCCGTTATTACCAACTTCACCGGACAGGGCGAAATATTAAAAAGCGGTGAAGCTGATGAGTGATACAAAATCTAAGGTTTTCAGATATTTAGCGTATACAATAGAAATAATAATAATTTTTATATTAAACAACACCCCTGATTTGCTGCCGATGATATATTACGCCAAGCCTTGTCTTTTGATATGCATAAGTTTATCAATAGCGGTATTTGAAAGAGAAATTCCTTCGATGGTGTTTGGACTGTTGTGCGGAGCTTTGATTGATCTGGGATTTTCTAACTCTATAGGACTGTTTACCATAGCGCTTACAATACTTTGTTTTATTATAGGGTATTGTTCCAATAACCTATTGACCGCTAATATTATTACATTTTTGGTATGTTCCTTATTAGTAACGGCAGGATTGTTATCGCTTAATTTTTATTTTTCATATACTGCATTAGGATATGCGGACGGTGCGTTTTACTATAAAACACATTATATTTCCAGGATAGTACAGACGTTTATTTTTTCAATTCCTTTTTATTTTTTAAACAAATTTATTTATAATACTCTTTCATCAGATGATTAAGGACGGTGAGCAAAATGAAAAAAAACAGCTTTTTAATTAGAATGATTATATGCTCTGTTATTATTTTGCTCATTTTTTCTGGATTTGTTTTAAGACTGTTTGACTGGCAGATAATCCACGGAAGCGAATATAGAGAGCTTTCATCTTCTTCAACTTCATATACGGAAAGATCGGCGGCAACGCGCGGGGAAATTTTAGACGTAAACGGTAAGGCTTTGGCTGTTAACCAAACAGCCTACAATATAGCTATAAATAAAATATATATAAGAGACAACGAGACAAATGACATAATTTTACTTTTAATAGATTTATTGAATAAATGTGAAGCAAAATTTAAAGATGCACTGCCGATACAATTAAATGGGGAAAACTTTGAATACGACTCAAACAGCAAGGGAGATTTAGAATATATATGTTCTCAAAGCATGTTAAACTGTGACATGTCTATATCGGCAAACGATGTAATAACACAGCTTTCAAAACGCTATGAAGCTGAAAATATTACGGATAAAACAGATCTGAGAAACGTAGTTTCTGTCAGATACAATATGGAGAAAACAGGCTATTCGTATTCAAACGCGTATATTTTTGCAGCCGATGTTAGTGATGATGTTGTTGCTATTGTATCGGAGCGAACACAAAATATTCCGGCGGTTGAGATAAGAACAACCAATGAGCGCGTTATAAAAAACGGAACACTGATACCGCATATTTTGGGCGTAGTCGGAGCTATGAGCAGCGAAGACTTGGAAGAGCACAAGGACGATGGATATGAACTTTCTGATTCGATCGGAAAATTTGGAATAGAAGCAGCTATGGAAAAACATCTTAAAGGACAAGCCGGAGAAAAAACCATAGTAAAAGATGAGCAGGGAAATATCACAGAAGAGACAGAAACAATAAAAGCAACCCCCGGGAATACGGTATATCTGACTATTGACAGCAATATTCAAGAAGTTGCAAATTATTCTTTGGATAAAAATATAAAACTAGCCAGAAAAGCCGGAGAAGATGCGGTAAAAGAAGCCAAAGCTAACAATGCAAAGCAGCAAAAGCTTTTGGGAGAGGATTGTTACTGTGGCGGAGCAGTTATGCTGAGCGTCAAGGATTTTTCCGTATTAGCGGCAGCTTCCTGTCCTAACTACGATATTTCAAAATATTATGACGCGGACTATAGCGAATGGCTGAATACTGATGAACATGCGCCTATGTACAGCAGAACATTTGAGGGAGCATTTTCTCCCGGATCGTCTTTTAAACCCTGTGTTGCGCTGGCGGCACTTCAGGAAGGAATAATTACAAAAGACACCGAGATTACCTGTACTTCTCACTACGATTATTATAAAAACTATGTTGTAGATTGTATGAGTACCCATGGTACAATAGATTTAAACTCAGCTATTGAACATTCTTGCAACTATTATTTTGCCGAGGTCGGTAGGCGTACCGGAATTACAACAATGTATTTATACGCTGAAAAATTTGGTTTAGGAGTAAAAACAGGAGTAGAAATCGGTGAATCAACCGGAGTACTTGCAGGACGGGATTCTACAACTTGGTACGAGGGAAATACGGTTCAGGCTGCAATAGGTCAAAGCGACAATACCTTTACACCGGCGCAGCTTGCTACAAGCGTAGCTACTATCGCGAACGATGGAGTAAGATATAGAACGCATTTAGTTAGAAAGATCACAGATTATGAAAGAGATCAAGTGATTCTTGAAAACGATCCCGATAAACCTGAGATTTTATCCGACGCCGGAATATCGAAGAAAAATATGAAAATCGTAAAGTCAGCTATGCGTAGCGTTGTCACCAACGGTACGGCGGCAGGTGTATCAGGAAAATATCCGGTAGAGCTTGCGGCAAAAACCGGTACAGCCGAGAACGCAGGCAGCGATCATGTTACCTTTATTTGTTTTGCGCCGTATGAAAAGCCCGAGGTAGCGGTTGCGGTAGTTTTAGAGCATGGCGCTAAGGGAAGATTTGCTCAGTATGTGGCAATGGATATGCTCGACGCTTACTTTAAAGACAAGACTTTAGAAAAGGTAAAAAAATCATCTTGGGGAAGTTAGTTAATTACAAATTTTGCCAAAAAACCAAAAATATTGTTATTTTTGACGGAAAAATAGCGACAATTTATTAAAATTGACTAATTTTACTTTGTATAATTTTACAAAAAGAGCAGTGAATAATCATTGCTCTTTTGTTGTTTATGTGGTAAAATAATAACGAGGTATCTATATGAATCAAGTAATTGTTATAGCGTCAGGCAAAGGAGGCACCGGTAAAACTACCGTTTGTGCCGGGCTTTCGATTGCGCTTGCAAAGCAGAATAATAGGGTGCTGGTGATTGACTCAGACAGCGGTATGCGAGGCGTTGATATTATGCTTGGTATCACCGATGATTTGGTTTATGATATTTCTGATATCATTAGCGGCGGATGTACTATGGATCAAGCTATATACAAACCCGACGGAGAATATGAGTTATATTGCGTTGCAGCACCAAATAATCCGGATGATGAAGTAAGTCCGTCGTTGTTGAAGGAATTTATTGAAAAAGTTAAAGCGGATTTTGATTATATATTAATAGATTCTCCAGCCGGAACAGGCTCGGGATTTGAGGCTGCGGCTGTTGCGGCAGACAGAGCTATTGTAGTGGTTAATACCGAACCTACGAGTATCAGAGGAGCTCAAAATATCAAAAATCGTTTGCTTGATCTAAAGATAACTGATATACGTTTGGTCATCAATCGCTTTGATAAGGACAGATTTATACAAACAGATATATACAAAGATCTTGATGAAATTATTGATGAAAGCGGAATCAGGTTGATTGCACTCATACCGGAGGATATTAAAATAACTACACTATCTCAGCGTGGCGCGATGATACATAATTGGAGTAAATCGGGAATTATTTTTTCTGCCATGGCTCAAAGACTAAAAGGACACAATGTTCCTCTAGTAGTTAAAGTATGAATAAAAAACGGAGGATAAGGAAATGAATATTGCACTTATAGCACACGACGAGAAAAAAGAATTAATGGTACAGTTTTGTATTGCTTATTGTGGAATTTTAAGCAGAAATAAAATTTGTGCTACGGGAATAACAGGTAAAATGGTAAGCGAAGCTACCGGTCTTGAAATACAAAGCTTCTTAGGAGGTACTCAGGGAGGAGATCAGCAGATAGCTGCACGTATTGCGTGCAATGAAATAGATATGCTCATCTTCTTTAGAGATCCGCTTACCCCAAAGCCCCAAGAGCCAAATGATATTAACTTACTAAGACTTTGTGATGTCCACAATATTCCTGTTGCTACAAATATAGCTACTGCAGAGGTGCTCATTCATGGTTTGGAGCGAGGAGATCTGGATTGGAGAAATATTGTAAAATAAAATTTTATATGCTTATAAAATTATCCTGCATACATTTAGTATGCAGGATTTTTTAATTATAGGAAAATGCTCGATTTTGATTTTGCCTTTGAATAAAGTATAGATTCAAATCATTTCAGTTCAAAACAGACCGCATATTTTTAGTTGGTATAAATTTTTATTTTTTCTTTGTTAGTTTGCTGACGCTGTAAATTGCCAAAGCTATGGAAAAGACGATTCCGCCTACCGAGATCAGGGGCATTCCGTTTGAGGTTTTGGGCTGTAAATCAACGCTTGCCAAAATACATGAACCGATAAACAGGATACATGCAATCAGAGATAGAACAACGTACTTGATGTATACTCCGATTCGCTCCAAAGGTTCCTCATAACCGGTGATCTCCATATTGATCTTCATCTTACCTTTGGAAAGCCCGTTCAAAGAATCTGCGAGCAGTCCGGGGATTTTGCCGACTTTTTTACCGGCACCGATAATACCCTTGCCTGTGTCCAGAAGAGTTTGTTTAAGATCAAAGCTCTTTTTGGTGCGTTCAATCATTTTTTTAGACAACATTTTAAACAGATCGAGCTCAGGACATAATTGTTCAATAACACCTTCAATAGCAAGTAGTGCTCTACCCAGCATTGTGAATTGTCCGGGAAGTGTAATATTATGCTTTGAAGATAAATCGGTAATTTCATCAAACAGCTCTGACATATCCAAATCACTGATACCTTTTGTTCCGGTATATTTTGAAAGGAAAATATCCGCGTCTTCCAGAAGTTTGTCGCGATTGGTTTTTGACGATGTAGCACCCATTGATGTGATACTGTTGACAAGATCTTCGGTTTCACCGCTGAGCAGGGCCAGTACCATATTCTGAATCTTATTAATATCTTTGTCGCTGATACGTCCGATCATACCAAAATCGATCCAATACGGCTTGCCGTTGCTAACCATAATATTACCCTGATGAGGATCAGCGTGGAAGGTACCGACGTCAAGCACCTGATGCACAAAGTTTTCAGCTATCGTTTGACCGATAGCCATAGGATCATAACCGTCTTTTTTCAGGCGCTCCTTATGTGAAATGGTGTAACCGTCTACAAACGTCATGGTAAAAATACGCTCGGTTGTCAGTTCGTCAATAACGGTTGGACAGGTGATTTTTTCTTCATCCTCGATACAGTTTTCCTTAAAGAACTTAGTATTGTTTGCTTCAACACGGAAATCAAGCTCTTCATCCGTTACCTTTTCTAGCTCTTCGATAACAGAAATCAAATCAATCGACTGTCCGTCATCATTATCTGTAACAACATTGACAAGACCGGCTAATTTTTTTAGCAGCACATAGTCTTTGCGCATCATATCTGCGATTAAGGGTCGCTGAACCTTTGTAACAACCTTTGTACCGTCCTTTAGCACAGCGTAGTGAGCCTGGCCGATAGAAGCGGATCCGAGAGGTTCATCACGAAACTCGCTGTAAAGTTCGTCGATCGTTTTTCCCGTTTCTTCTTCTATTACTGCTCTGGCAACCTCTGCGGAAAGAGGTTTTACATTCTGTCTGAGCTTTTCAAGCTCCTTGCAGTAGTTTTCGGGAAGCAAATCCACACGGCTGGACATGATTTGTCCGATTTTAACGTATGTTGGACCGAGATCCTCGAGAGTTGTTCGCAATTCAACAGGAGTGAAACCGTTTGCATAGTAATTGTGAGCCGCAAAGATGCTGATCATTTCGGCGCCGCGAGTTTTTTCACGCTTGCGATATTCTGCCAGTTCATTTTTCAGCAGCTCTTTCAAATGGGCGCTCATTTCTTTACGGTTGCCTTTATACTCGGTTTTTATATCATTAAGCTTAGATTTAAGCTCTTCTTTATCTATCTTTTTCTTTTCATTCTTTGCCATCGTCATTTTCTCCCTCCGAATTTTTCAGCGGCCATGTCCAAATCAGTCTAATGCTGCTGACTATTGCAGAGAACATCACTGCACAGCCAATTACCTTCATCAGCATATTGGGCGTATCCCACCAGGGATTTGCAAAAATAATTACGCCTGCAGCTACAAGGAGAAGCGACAGTATTGTCAGCACCCACCAACCCTTGCGCCTAGAGCGGCGAGCATAGGTAAACGAATGGATCATAGTACGGCCTCCGTCCAGTATAAGCAAAAAGCCGAACAGCCATGCAAGAACGCGCAAAACGTCACCTCTGAATACAAGTACACAGATACCAACGATGCCTAAAATCAAAGCGCCTGAAAATTTTAAATACTCCATAAGTGATTTTTTACCGGAAAAGAAATTCAATATCATTACAATAGCTATAATAACCAACGTATAACCGAACATGAGTGTCATTGAGCCGATGTAGTTTTCAGGACAAATCAGTATGATTATACCGAGAGCTATCAGCAGGATAGCTGACATGATTGAATTACGTTTCAACTTGTCTAATGATTCAAATAGCATAACAACCTCCTATTTCCATATTAAATTTAGAATCAATGGCTCGCTTTCATTTTAACATATAAAAAATAAAATGTCATTATTTAAGGTATTATGTATATATTCTTCAAAAATCTGTTGCATTTTGTATTGTCCTCCATAAAACACGCTTCGTATTCTTGTTTATTGTCTTATTATATGGTAAAATATATAAAATTTAGTTATAATATGGGAGCAAATCTGAATAAACACAAGACCTGAAAAACTCAAAATCCTTGTAAAAGACATATTTTCCTTAAAGGCAGATACAGCTACACACGAAGAAATACGTGAACGGCTGATATCCGGAGGAAAAATCACCGGGACTAATATGTGTGTTTTGATATGCGCGATGGTTATCGCTTCGGTAGGACTCAACGTTAGTTCCACAGCCGTTATTATCGGCGCCATGCTGATATCGCCGCTAATGGGAAGTATACTAGCTATGGCTTACGGTTTGGTATCTAATGATTTTCACCTGTGGCGCAATCACGCGGTCGGATTTGCTATGCAAATTATTATCAGTCTTATCACTTCTACTATTTACTTTTTAGTGTCGCCGCTTAAAGAAGCTATGCCCGAGCTGTTGGCGCGTACTTCTCCAACCTTTTATGACGTTTTAATTGCAGTTGCCGGAAGGCTTGCGGAGATTATCGGTCAAACAAGACAAGGACAGTTCAATAACATTATCCCCGGAGTTGCTATTGCTACTGCTTTGATGCCGCCAATCTGTACTTGTGGTTATTCTATCGCCAACGGCGAATGGAAAATGCTCAGCGGAGCGGCTTATCTGTTTATTGTTAATGCCTATTTTATTTTCTTATCATCCGCTGTTATTCTCAGTATTCTCAAAACGCCAAAAGTAAGGGAGTTAACAGAAAAAGAATGGAAACGGCTGCGTTTTAGAATGATTAGAAATACACTTATAATTTTCTTACCAAGTCTTGTTCTCGGATATTTTATGATACAGGGTTAATACAAATCGATTATTTGCAAGAAAGGATTTTTTAAATGAGTATACTGTTAATACTTGCGTATTTGTTTTTTGTCGGTTCCCTATTTGGATGGATATTAGAGCTGTTGTTTAGACGCTTTATTTCAAAAAACAATCCCGAAAGAAAATGGATCAACCCCGGTTTTTGTGTCGGTCCTTATCTGCCGCTTTACGGATTCGGACTTTGTATTTTATACCTTATGTCGGGAATACGTCAGTATATCAATTTGGGAAGTAATATTGCAGATACTATTGTTTTGCTACTGGCTATGGCGCTTGCAATGACAGCGATTGAGTATATAGCGGGAATTGTCTCACTCAAATGTTTTCATGTTCGTTTATGGGATTACTCAAATGAATGGGGTAATATTCAGGGAATAATTTGTCCTAAATTCTCTTTGATATGGGGACTTCTGGGAGTTGTTTATTATTACTTTATTAATCCTAATATTTTGGAAGCCCTCGACTGGCTTTCGCATAATCTTGCAATGTCGTTCTTTATAGGCTTCTTTTATGGTATATTTATTATTGATGTTGTTTATTCTACTCACCTTATTGCAACGATCAAGAAACTGTCGGATGAATATAATATCGTTGTACGCTATGAGGAGCTTAAAACCCGTATTAGATCTGCATATGATGAACACAAGACTAAGTACCGCTTCTTTCAGCCCTTCCGTTCTGATACCACTCTTGCTGTATATATAAATGCGATGAAATCATCCCGCAAAGATAAAAAAATAAAAAGAAAAACACCAAATAACTAATATTACCAAAGCTGATACCGATATAAAAAAGCAGGCAAACTTGTCTGCTTTTTTAATTTTCCTAATAAGCTTTCTATCTGTTTAAAAATTAAATTACAGTAAAATTCAAAATCTCTTTATTTTATCTTTAGATTATGATACAATATGAAGAATAACGGATGAATGGAGATAAAGATATGGCTCTTATAACGAAAAAACCTAAAGGAACAGAGGATGTACTTCCAAAAGAAAGTTATAAAAGACAGTTTGTTGAAAATATTTTTTGTGAAGAAGCAAAAAGCTTTGGATACAAGGAAATAAGAACACCTGTTTTTGAAAATACAGCATTATTTGAACGCGGAGTAGGCGACACAACCGATGTTGTGCAAAAAGAAATGTATACGTTTACAACAAAAGGCGGTGACAGCATAACCTTGCGCCCCGAGGGAACAGCCGGTGCAGCGCGCGCAATGCTCGAACACGGAATATATAACGACGGCTTGCCGATAAAAGCTTATTATTTAGTATCATGCTACAGATATGAAAAACCGCAGGCAGGGCGGCTGAGGGAATTTCATCAGTTCGGCATGGAGTGCTATGGTACCGCTTGTGCGGCGGCAGACGCAGAGATGATCAGCGCGGCAGCTTCTATATTTGAACGTTTGCAAATTAGAGATCTTGAGCTGCAAATCAATTCTATCGGCTGCAAAAAATGCAGGGCAGAATATTACAAGGCGCTCACAGCCTATTTTGAACAATACAAAGATGAGCTTTGCGATACCTGCAAAGATAGGCTAAATAGAAATCCTATGAGAATTCTCGACTGCAAGTCGCCGGTATGCTCTGAAATCTCAAAAAACGCGCCTGTGATGCTTGATTATCTGTGCGACGAATGTAAGGAGCATTTTGAAAAGGTCAAGAGCTACCTTGATGCAGTAAAAATTGAATATATTGTTAATCCTAAGATTGTTCGCGGATTGGATTATTATACAAAAACAGTGTTTGAATTTGTAAGCTCAGATATCGGCGCGCAGTCAACGGTTTGCGGCGGTGGCAGATATGACGGACTTATCGAAGAACTGGGCGGTCAGAATATGCCGTCTTTGGGTTTTGCGCTGGGAATAGAAAGGCTGCTGTTATTAATGGAAGCGCAAAATATTGAGATACCAACACCGCAAAACTGTGAGATATTCATCGGCGCAATGGGAGATGAAGCGTACAAAAAAGCTTTTTCTTTGGCAACTCAAATAAGAAAGGCTTCAGTATACGCTGAGTTTGATGTTGTTGGGCGCGGGCTTCGAGCACAAATGAAATATGCCGATAAAATAAAAGCCGCCTATTCACTTGTTATAGGAGAAAACGAGATAAAAGAAAACAAAGCGCTTATAAAAAATATGAGCGACGGCACACAATATGAAATTTCGCTTGATGATGAAAATTTTATGCATGAATTTATGGAGATAAAAATAAAACATGAGTTTATGGAGATAAAAATAAAAGAGGAAACAAAAGCTATAACAAAGGAAGGGTAAAAATGGCAGAATTCATGACAGGGCTTAAAAGAACTCACTATTGTTCTGATTTAAGAAGCTCGGATATAGGAAAAGAGGTTACGGTGTGTGGCTGGGTACAGCGTCAGCGTGATTTGGGCGGACTTATATTTATTGATCTTAGAGACAGAACGGGCATAGTTCAGCTCGCTTTTTCAGACAATACCGACAAAGCTGTTTTTGACAAGGCGGCTGACTGTCGCAGCGAATATGTCCTGTGTGCTAAGGGAACGGTCAAAGAACGCAGCGCAAAAACCGACAAAATTGCAACCGGTGATATAGAAATTGACGTCAACGATTTAAGAGTGTTGTCAAAAGCTCAAACTCCACCGTTTGAAATCTTGGATGAAAGCAAAACCGGAGAGGATGTAAGATTAAAATACAGATATCTGGATCTGAGAAGAAAGCCGCTTATGGACAATATTATTATGCGATCAAAAATCGCTAAAGTTACCCGCGATTATTTTGCAGAAAACGGCTTTATTGAAATCGAGACTCCTATGATGATAAAATCCACTCCCGAAGGAGCGCGAGACTATCTTGTTCCATCGCGTATTCACCACGGAAAGTTTTACGCATTGCCGCAGTCACCTCAGATATATAAACAGCTTTTAATGCTGTCTGGCTTTGACAGATATATTCAGCTGGCAAGATGTTTCAGAGACGAGGATCTCAGAGCTGACAGGCAGCCGGAATTCACACAGATCGATATGGAGCTTTCTTTTGTCGACGTTGACGATATAATGGAAATCAACGAAGGACTTTTAAAGCGTTTGTTCAAAGAGGTTCTCGATATAGATTTGGTTCTTCCGTTTGAAAGAATGACATATAACGACGCAATCAATACCTATGGCTCGGATAAACCGGACATTAGGTTTGATATGAAGATACAGGATTTGAGCAGTACCGTTAAAGATACAGATTTTGTAGTATTTAAAAGCGCGATCGAAAACGGCGGTTCGGTTCGCTGTATCACAGCAAAAGGCGCGGCATCGATTTTGACCAGAAAAGAAATAGACAAGCTCACAGAATATGTCAAAGGTATAGGAGCAAAGGGACTGGCCTATGTAAGATGGCTCGATGATACTCCAAACTGTTCTTTCTCAAAGTTTTTGAAAGAAGGCGAGCTGGACGCAATTTTGCAAAAGGCCGGCGCAGAAAAAGGCGACGTTGTGCTTATTGTAGCTGACAAAGACAAGGTAGTACTGCCAACTTTGGGAGCTCTTAGATTATCGGTAGCTAAAAAGCTTGATATTATACCCAAAGATGAATACAAGTTCTTATGGATAGTTGATTTTCCGTTCTTTGAGTATGACGACGAAAGTGGCGAATGGGTTGCTATGCACCATCCGTTCACGATGCCAAAGGAAGAGTGTTTGCAGTATCTCGAAAGCGATCCGGGCAAGGTGATTGCAAAAGCGTATGACCTTACATTAAACGGAGTTGAACTGTCAAGCGGCAGTATGCGTATCACTGACTATGAGCTTCAGCAAAAGATGTTCAAAGCGCTGAAATTGACCGATGAAGAAATAGAAGCAAAGTTCGGATTTTTGGTCGAAGCTTACAAATACGGCGCTCCGCCTCACGGAGGCATGGGCATAGGGCTTGATCGGTTATCAATGCTTATGTGCAAGACAGAGTCGTTAAGAGATGTTACAGCGTTTCCAAAGGTGCAAAACGCAAGCGAGTTGATGAGCGACTGTCCCGCAGAGGTTGATAAAGACAGCTTGGATGTTTTAGGCATAGCTGTAGTTGACGAAGAAAAATAACTATAACAAAAAAATAAAACAGCTCAGATGTTGCTAAGCTATTTTTACTTTTTGCTTGGCAATATCCGAGCTGTTTGTCTTTTTTAAATATTTAATTTTATGTAAAAACAAACTACGTTTTATTTTTTATTATTAATACTAATCGGCAAATCATGCAAATCCAAGTACATTATTAACCGATTTTGTAAAAGTCTTCCACTCCTGCTTTTTATCTGCAAGCTGTTTTTTACCCTTTTTTGTCAGGTGATAATATTTACGTTTTCTGCTATCATACTCATCCCAGTAGCTTTCAAGGTAATCCTCTTGTTCAAGAGCATGCAAAATCGGATAAAGCGTGCCTTCTTTGAGCTCAAATACCTTTTCGCTTCTGTCCTCGATTTCCTTAATGATTTTATAGCCGTACAAGTCCTCGTTTTCAAGCACTGATAACACCAATATTGACGTGCTACCTTTTATAAGTTCCTTACTGATTTTCATATTATATCGCTCCTTTATATTAATAATCTTCTAAGCTATCGTTAGAAACGACCTTACCGTTTTCTAACGTCAATGTACGCAAATTAGTTTTTTGATAATTTTTTAAAATAGTTTTATAACCCTTATCATCCTGATAATTTAGTTTTTTATCAATATTTAGTGTTTCAACTGTATTGTCAAACTGAAAACCTATGTACATATATTTGCCGCTGTCGTATTTGCTTTCTTTTTTAGAGTAGTCTATTCCTACAGCTTTCTGCAAAATTCCTGAGTTTATAACATCTTTTAAATCTGTTCCCGGTTTAAGGGTTTGCAAAATTTTATAGTCATCAGCATCACATAAAAAGTCCTTTATATATATAGAATCAAACAGTGTAAGGGAATAGATAATACGATTAATTTTTTCATCATTCTTTCCTTTTGATATTTCAAGGTAATTTGTAGTTTGATAATACGAGTATGTGTCCAAATTAGCTGCATTTGAATAATAATCTTCATCCTTTTGCAAATCATATCCGTACGAGCTAAAAGCTTCTATTTGCTCATCTGCTGTTTTATTAAAGTCGGCGCTTACAACATGGTTGATTATATCAACACGTTCATCTAAAATTTTCTGACATTTAACGTCAAGCTGTGGGTACGCCGCAATGGTGCAGGAACTCATAAAAATGATGTTTAATACTAAAAATACTGCCGCAGCTTTTTCAATGGTCGCAAATATTCTTTTCCTCGGTTTTTTGAGCGTCATTCTTTCTTTTTTTACAAGAGAAATATACAGCAAAACCGCCCAAATTATTATAACCGCTGCCAGTATAAAAGACGCCGTTTGAAACACCCAAATATTAGCAGTTGCGCTCGATAACCAGTCATATCCAAAAATGCTGTCGATATATCCGCCGAACCCCTTTGAAACTAAACTGATAAGAGCATACGCCGCAGGCTGAAAAATCACAAAAATATTGACAAGTCTGTACCCCACCATTCTTGTATCCATCATTACTGTACTCGAAGTTTCTATAACAAAAGATACTACGCTGAAAATAATTTGGATCGAAAAGGAAATAATGATGAAAAGTACTATCGCCTTATTATTAAATTTTCGAGCAAGCACAAGAAGTATTATGTAAGCGGCAAAAATACCCAGAGATAAAAAGTCAAATTTGATAAAATGCGCATGATGCAAGCTCAAATTAGAAGCATACGCAAATCTGGCATTAAAATAAAAACTTAAAAAAAGCAACAAAAGAACAACAATGCCGCCTAAAATGGTAAAAAGATTCTTGTAACCTTTATGCAGTGCATTTAGCGGTATACCTACATCCTCTGCTTTGCCCATTTCTTTAACTGCCAACTTTTGCGCTTCGCTCTGAGAATATCCTCGGTCAAGATAACTTTGGATTTTTTCGTCGATATGATCTTCAAGCTCAGCTTTGATTTGTGCTTTTGCTTTTTTGTTTTTTACGTTTTTTAGAACTTCACTGATATATTCTTCTTTCAACTTAATCCCTCCTTATTTTATAATACATAGATAATCTATATGCATAGGAAATCTATGTATATAATATACACTTACTTTTTCCTTTTGTCAATAGTTTTTTAAATTTATTTTTAGCAGCGTGCCGCTGCACCCATTCACGCCTTTTCAAAGGTATGTTTTTATCATAAAGTCTCATAAACGGCGTGGTCATAACAGAACAGTTTACTAAAAAAACAGCGTAAGATAGCGGCACATACCGTCATCTTACGCTTTTAATATTGATATTAATTTTGTGCTTATTTGATCGACAATTCGTCTTCTATAAAATTGGCCGCATTTTCAAAATAGTCACCGACAAAAAGCTCGATCGTTCCCGTATCAACGCATTTTGCAAGCGCGTTGTCCATCGGCACCTTACCCAGTACTCTTGTTCCAAACTGCTGTGCTATTTCGTCAATATGACTGTCGCCGAAAATTTTGTGTTCTTCTTTACAGTTGGGACACTTAAAGTAGCTCATATTTTCAACTATGCCTAAAATCGGTATATTCATCATATCTGCCATCTTGACCGCCTTTGAGACGATCATGGAAACAAGCTCCTGAGGCGAGGTTACGATAATAATGCCGTCGAGCTTGATCGACTGAAAGACCGTCAGCACAACATCTCCTGTTCCCGGAGGCATATCGACAAACATATAGTCAACGTCTTTCCACACAACGTCAGTATAAAACTGTTTTACCGTTCCCGAGATAACCGGACCGCGCCATATAACCGGATCGGTGTTGTGCTCCAAAAGCAGGTTGATTGACATAATATCTATTCCTGTTTTAGTTGTTTCGGGAATAATTCCAAACTCGCTTCCCTTACACTTTGAGTTGATCCCAAACGCCTTTGGAACTGACGGCCCTGTGATGTCTGCGTCGAGTACAGCCGACTTATAGCCGCGGCGATTCATCTCAACCGCCATAGCACAGGTAACAAGGCTCTTTCCTACTCCGCCCTTGCCCGATACTACGGCAATGGTCTTTTTTACAGAGCTCATATTATTTAATTTTTCATACATATCCTCTTTGTTTTGTTCTGTTCTTGAGGAACAGTTTTCAGAACAAGAAGAACAATCATGCGTGCATTCACTCATATTTTTACTTCCTTTAACAATTTGTTAAGATATTATTCTTTAGAGTTTTCTTCTGGCGACATTGTCTCAATTTCTGTTAAATTTTCATCTGAAAAATCTTCTTTTATTAATTCATCTGACTCTTCTGACGGTGTATCTTCTAAATCTTCTTGAGATAATACGTATGATCCGTTTTCAGAAATTTCTTCAATTTCATCAAAGTCTTTTAATTCCTGAGCTATACCGCCGTCAATCGGCTCTTCGTTTTCTTCATCAACTTTGATCTCATAGCCGCTCAAAAATGTATACGGAATACCGTAGCCCAGCGCAAAAGCCGCAAGTACTGATACCAGCGTTTGCTCGTTAAGGATTTGATGTAAAGGCAGAGCGCTTATCATAGTAGCAAGAATAATATACAGCGCCGGTAAGTCGATCAGCAAAAGTACAATAAGCGAAAAACGTTTAACCTGCTCGCCTTCTCCTACTCTGGTTGCATAAAACAGCAAAAGGCCAAACAAAAGTAAAATCAGATAATTAACCCATTTTCCCGCTGTGATTGGAAGCTGGCTTGCCGTTGAACTGAAATAGTAGGAGCAGATCACAAAACCGATTATCAAAAACGCCGAGAAAAATAAATTCAACTTGCTTTTTTTAACATCTTTCATAAATATTATCTCCTTTGTTTAACTTAATATAATAATCGCAACATAAAGCTGCATTAAATCCTATTAAAAAACAGTGTTTTATGAATTATTTGTTTTTAAACACAAAGCAATACCAGCAGCCGTCTTTGGCTTCTTCAACAAGCGCAAATTTCTCGCTGACTTTTGCTCTGACTTCATCAGCGCGAGAATCAATGATACCGCTTATAATAAACAAAGCGTCTTTATTCATAAAGCTTTCGACGCCTAATGATAGGTTTATTATAACATCTGCCACGATATTTGCAACAATAATATCAAATTTCTCATTTATTTTATCGGTCAAATCTCCGCACACAGCAGTAAATTTATCCTCTACCTTATTGAGCTCTGCGTTTTGAAGGGCGGTTTTTACCGCCTTTTCGTCAATATCAACGCCGACGCTTTTTTGCGCTCCAAGCAATACAGAAGCAATTCCTAGGATTCCGCTGCCGCAACCGATATCAAGAACAGATTGTCCTTCTTTTACATATTTTTCAAGCATCTTAAGACAAAGCCTTGTCGTCTCGTGCTTTCCTGTACCGAATGCAAGCCCCGGATCAATATTTAGTACTGCGCGGGTATTATCTTTGGGCACCTCAAACCAAGATGGGTTTATCAGCAGTTTTTCGCCGATTTTTTGCGGTTTAAAATACTTTCGCCAATTATTGAGCCAATCGTCCTCTTGTACGTTCTCTGTAGAAATCTCGAAATCAATGCCGGCATTTCTAAGCCGCTCGCTTAAAAATGCCGCCGCCTCAGAAATATTGTCCTCGGGATCTATAAAAATATGTATTTTAGCGGTGTTTCTGTCCTTTTTGAGCAAATCCTCGTCTATAAGGTCGACATGAGCTATGTCCATGACCTCTTCTTCCAAGGCGCTGTAATCTTCAATATATATTCCGTAGTCCACAGTCATATTAGCGATAGCCTCTGCTTCTTCTAAGTCAGAGGGTTTTACGCTCACGGTAATTTCTATCCAGTCCAAAATTCTCCTCCTGCTTGTTTTCTCATAATTACAACAAAACTCCGAGGAAACGCCTCCCCGGGAGTTTTTTAGTGTTGAATAGCCAAACGTAGAATTAATACTATTTTCTGAAAAAATATATAATATGGCACTTACTTATTCATTAAACATTTTTTTAATTTTATCTTTAAAGCTCTTGCGCTTAGAGTAATTTTTATCTGTTGTAGAGCCTGAAAGCTCTTTTATAAGTTCTTTTTGTTTAGAGCTCAGGTTTTTAGGAATTTCGATAACGACCTTTACATACTGGTCGCCTTTGCCTCTGCCGTTTAGATGTTGGATTCCCTTGCCCTTGAGTTTAAAAACATCATTGGGTTGGGTGCCTTCGTGAATATCATAGCTTACTTTGCCGTCCAGCGTTGGAACAACTACGTTGCCGCCAAGCGCTGCCTGAGAAAATGTAATCGGAAGCTCACACCAAACATCGTCGCCTCTGCGCTCAAAGACTGGGTGTGGCCGCACGCCTATGTAAACGTGCAGATCTCCGGCAGGGCCGGAATTGATGCCTGAGTTTCCGTGTCCTGCAACATTGAGTATTTGCTCGTCGCTGATACCTGCAGGAATATTAACTTCTATAGTTTTCTTGTGTTTTACTCTTCCGGCTCCGTTACAAGCACGGCACGGCGTTTCAACAATTTTGCCCTTGCCCTTGCAGCTGTCGCAAGTGCGCGAGGTTTGTACTACGCCGAAAGGAGTTCTTTGATTTATCGTTACATGCCCTGTTCCGCCGCACGACGAACAGGTCTTGGGTACCGTGCCCTTTTGCGCTCCGGTTCCCGAACATTCTTTACATGTGGTTACCGCCTGGTATGATACAGTTTTTTTACAGCCTTTTGCTGCTTCTTCAAATGATATATATAATGTGGTTTCTACATCACTGCCGCGACGCGGTGCGTTAGGATTGGAGCTTCTTCTGCCGCCAAAGCCGCCAAAACCGCCGAACACAGATGAGAAAATATCTCCAAAATCTATATCCTGGCCAAACGGTGATCCGCCGGCGGAATAGTTTGGATCAACTCCGGCATGACCGAACTGATCGTACCGCGCTTTTTTCTCTTTATCTGAGAGCACCTCGTAAGCTTCGTTAACTTCTTTAAACTTTGACTCGGCTTCCTTATCGCCGGGGTGAAGGTCAGGATGGTATTTTTTAGCCGCCTGCCTGTATGCTTTTTTTATCTCTTCATCAGAAGCGCTTTTTTCTACGCCAAGCACCTCGTAATAATCTCTTTTATCTGCCACACTATCACCTACCCTTATTCGTTTATATGCTTATACAATTATACACATATACACACTTCAAGGTGACAGTTTTGCACTGTCACCTCAAATGTTTTTCAAGTTTACCGTAAAGTTATAATACTGTAAATATATAATATTTGCAAGCATTTTAAAATACTTTGACGCTTTGCAGCCTTCAAGTTCTGCAAATTCTGCGCAATTTGAGGCTACGGCGTAAAATATCTCGATGTTCGGCGCTTTTTGTCACGCCTTGTTCGCCTGCGCTTCTTTATTCTACGTCTTTGTAGTCGGCGTCATAAACGTTGCCGTCGTTGCCGCCCGGATTTTGTGCAGCACCGTCAGTATTAGGCGCGCCTTGTGCGCCGGGTGCTCCCTGTTGAGCCTGAGCCGCTTGTTGGTACAGCTTTGTTCCGACATCCTGCAAAGTCTTCATCAAGTCTTCTTTAGCCGATTTCATGGTGTCGGCTTCATTTTTAGAGATAGCGTCTTTTAATGTGCTGACCTTGGAATTAATTGCGTCTTTGTCAGCTGCGTCCATTTTATCGCCGCTTTCGGATACAAGCTTTTCAGCCTGATATACAACCTGTTCGGCCTCGTTTTTGCTGTCAACTTCTTCTCTGCGCTTTTTGTCCTCAGCAGCGAATTTTTCAGCTTCTTTTACAGCCTTGTCAATATCTTCTTTGCTCATATTGCCTGAAGAATTGATAGTAATATTTTGTTGTGCTCCTGTTCCCAGATCTTTTGCAGATACATTAACGATACCGTTAGCATCTATATCAAAGGTAACCTCGATCTGCGGAATGCCGCGGGGAGCCGGAGCGATTCCTGTCAGAGCAAACAGACCGAGCTGTTTGTTGTCTCTAGCAAATTCTCTTTCGCCCTGAAGAACATTGATCTCAACCTGAGTTTGATTATCAGCAGCAGTAGAGAAAATCTGGCTCTTCTTGGTCGGGATGGTTGTATTTCTGTCAATGATTTTAGTCATTACTCCGCCCATTGTTTCAACGCCTAAAGACAGCGGTGTAACGTCTAAAAGCAAAAGTCCGTCAACTTCGCCGCCTAAAACGCCTGCCTGTATAGCTGCACCTATTGCTACGCACTCATCAGGGTTGATTCCCTTGAACGGGTCTTTGCCTATCAAAGCTTTTACTGCGTCCTGAACAGCAGGAATACGAGATGACCCGCCGACCATCAAAACTTTATCGATATCGGAAATGTTGAGTCCGGAGTCGTTGAGCGCTGTTTTTACCGGTCCCATTGTTTTTTCTACTAAATCGGCTGTCAGCTCATTAAACTTTGCTCTGGTAAGTGTAAGATCAAGGTGTTTAGGACCTGTTGCGTCGGCTGTGATAAACGGAAGGTTGATAGATGATGTTGTAACACCGGAAAGCTCAATTTTTGATTTTTCGGCAGCTTCTTTGAGTCTCTGCATAGCCATTTTATCATTTGACAAATCTACGCCGGTTTCAGCCTTAAATGAAGATATCATCCAATCTATAATGCGTTTATCAAAGTCATCTCCGCCGAGTCTGTTATTACCGGCAGTAGCCAAAACTTCTTGAACACCGTCGCCTATTTCAATAATAGAAACATCAAAGGTACCGCCGCCTAAGTCATATACCATAACCTTTTGGTCTTTTTCTTTGTCTATACCGTAAGAAAGAGCTGCGGCAGTAGGTTCATTTATGATACGCTTTACTTCCAAGCCTGCAATTTTTCCTGCATCTTTTGTGGCTTGACGCTGAGCGTCGGTAAAGTAAGCCGGAACAGTAATAACCGCTGAATTTACGCTTTCGCCTAGATATGCTTCTGCATCAGCTTTGAGCTTTTGAAGAATCATAGCTGAAATTTCCTGAGGAGTATAGTTTTTTCCGTCTATTGCAACTTTATAAGAAGATCCCATCTCGCGTTTAATAGATGAAATAGTTCTGTCGGGATTTGTGATAGCCTGACGTTTTGCTACCTGACCTACCATTCGTTCGCCATCCTTAGAAAAAGCAACTACGCTTGGTGTTGTTCTTGCGCCTTCGGCGTTAGCGATAACTACCGGCTCGCCGCCTTCGATAACTGCTACGCATGAGTTTGTTGTACCTAAATCAATACCTATTGTTTTTGCCATAATAAATTCCTCCATTTACATTTATAATGATAGTTTGTTTTTTATTTATGTGTTAGCCACCTGCACCATGGCATGGCGGATAATTTTATCTTTTAATTTATAGCCCTTTTGATAAACGGCAGAAACTGAATTTTGAGCTAAATTCTCATCATCTATCTTAGAGATTGCATTATGAAGATCGGGATTAAATTCGTCGCCGATCTCGCAAAATTCTTCGACGTTGAGTTTTTCAAAGCTCTTTTTTAATTGAGAAGCGATAAGCTCGATTCCCTTTGAAAACTCTTGCGGAACCTCTTTGTCTTTTAAAGACTCAAGCGCCATGTTAACGCTGTCGGCTATCGGCAAAATCTCTGCAACAGCAGCGGATGTAGCGTCGGAATATATCATAAGTTTTTCATTAGTTGTACGTTTTCTGAAATTATCATATTCTGCGCAAAGCCGTATATACTTATCTTTTTGATTTTCAAGCTCTGTTTTTAGTTTTTCTTCCTCTGTGGGCTCCTTTTGCCCGGATGTTTCTTCGCTTTGAGTTTCCTCTTTTACTTGTTCTGTTTCTTCATTTTTGATGTTTTCATCTTTTGTTTCATTTTTAGTGGTTTTTGCATTTTCTTTTTTACTCATATTATCATCTCCTAGTTTTCAAGCAATTGTCCTATTGCGTTGGATACGCAAAGAGCTGAATAATCAATCAAACCTATGAGCTTTTTATAATTTACACGCATAGGACCTATCAACGCTATCGATCCGGCGTTTTCACTCATTATTGTATATCTTGAGGTGATTACGCTGCTGCCTATAAGCTCAAAACGGTTATTTTCGTCAGACAAGCCGACCTTGTTCGGATATATATCATCTAAAAGCTGAGTCACGCTCTGCGAATCTGACAAAAATTTCAAAACGTTTCTCGCGCAGTTTAGGCTGTAGCCGTCTATAAATAAAAGGTTTGTTTCTCCTGATACGGTAACCGAAGTTTTTATTGCGCTTTGTGCGGCGTCTAGCAGAGCTGCAAGCACCTCGGGCATAAACAGCGTAAGCTCGCCAAAAGAAGAGGCTACCGTCTGTAAAAATGCAACGTTGATATCAAGCAACCTGACTCCGGAAAACTTTTCATTGATGGCTTTATCAAACATTGATAAAATTTCAGGCGTCAATACAAACTCGCATCGAAACAGCTTGCTTTTTACCATTCCGTTAGATGTTACCAAAACCGCCATAGAGGTGTGCCGGCCTGTGGATACAAAGCGGATTTTATGCACTCTGGCATCGGTTGATGAAGGTGAAGTGCATATAGCCGCCATATCGGTAAGCTCAGATAAGGCTCGTGCGGTTTTTGCAAGTATCGTTTCCGGAGCTTGCTCCCCGGAATTTATCAGCCTTTCCAGCCGTTCTTTAAGCCTATCGGAAGGATATTCAACCTTCATAATATTATCGATATAATACCTATAGCCCTTTCTTGTAGGAATCCTACCCGCCGACGTATGCGGCTGAAGAAGGTATCCCCCGTCAACCAGCGACGCAAGTTCGTTTCTTATTGTTGCCGACGAAACTGTAAGACTCGCGATGTCCTGCAAAGCCTTAGAACCGATAGGCTCTCCGGTAGCAATATAGCTTTCAACTACCGCAGAAAGAATTTTTTCTTTTCTTTGCATCAGCTCCATCTTGCTACCTCCTCCGTTTAAAATTAAGTTAAACAGAGCCTGATTTACGACTTTTATTTTACAAAGCTCTTTTTACAAACAAGCTTTGAAGGGCGTTAGCACTCTCGACCTTAGAGTGCTAACTCTGTTATATAGATTAGCAGATTAGTCAAAAAAAGTCAATACATAATTTGGTAAACAATTTATTAACAAATTAAAACATATGAAATAAATTGTACTTTTAGCTTTGATCTTGTTATTAAATGTGATTATATTGACACTTTTGACTGAAAGATTTATAATCATGGTAACAAATAATCCGCTTATCGGAGGGATAAATATGATATTAACAATAATAACCGCGATTATATGTTTTGCAGCGGCTGTTATTATGCTTTCGCCGTATTTTCGAAAAATTCCGTTGCTTAGACCAATGGCGTGTTATCTTATATTTGAGGGCGCTTGTGTAATTTTTTCTTATCTTATATCAGAGATCAATCCTACTTCGCTTTTGCCGTCATATATAAATCGAATAGGAACAATAATAATCATCTCTTATTATATATTTATAATGTTTATGACGCGCACAAAGTCGAAAAAGAAGAAAAGATCGGCTAAATCAAAGATTGATGAGGAAAAAGCATAACCATGACGTCATATTTATATACAGCTCTTTGGGCTATACTTGCTTTTTACATGTTGTATCTTGCGATAAAAGAGAACCGTTTGTTTTTAGCCGCCTTTGTTTTTTTCTTATTTATGGCAGTATGGTCTTTGCTAGACGCATTTTTATCAGTAAACATGTTTTCCGGGGTATACGGTATAATTTACCGATCGGTAGCGGGAGTTTTCCTTGTGCTGTTTGTAGTGGGATATGTTATTTATAAGAGAAAAAACCGCTGACGGCTTTTAGATTTGTGGTAAAAATATTTTACAACACAATATATAGTGCACAAAAGCCCTATTATTTAAAAACTTACATTTTTCTGCACAAATTTAATAAAATGCTTGCATTTTTCTATAATTGATGATATTATTATTTGTGCATTTAGTTTGCATTAACGAGATATTTTAAGGAGGTGGGACAATGCCGAATATAAAATCAGCGAAAAAGCGTGTTAAGGTTATTGCTACCAAAACAGCCCAGAACAAAGCGCTCAAGTCAGCATTAAAGACTTATATCAAAAAGGCTTTCATTGCAGTGGATACTAATGCTGATGACAAGGCTGAGGCGGTACGTCTTGCTGTTAAAAAGATTGATCAGGCTGTAGCAAAGGGTCTTTTGCATAAGAACACAGCTGCAAGAACCAAGTCTTCTCTTGCTAAACGTCTCAACAAAGCAGCATAATAATCTAAGATACAATAATTAAATCTAAAATTTACTTAAAGACAGAGCCGGGGCTCTGTCTTTATTTTTGCTTGCTTAATATTGTAATATTTTCATATTTTTTAAATTCTGTTACTTTAAATGTAAATTTTGAATTTTTAAAGCTGTTTGAAAATTTTTAACACAAAAATCGCTATACCTAATACACATAAATTTCTTATATTTTGGGAAGGTTATATGTTGACATTTCATAAAAATGTGTTATTATTTTAGTGTAAAGATTTCCGATTTAAAGGGAGGCTATATTATGGGAAATAAAAATTGTAAAGCATCGGGATTTAAGCTTATCCTTATTCTTATTTCTGTAGTTGCTGCGCTGTCTGCGGCTGTAACAGCTTTTTTTGTTATCAAGGAAAAGAAGAAAAAAGACGACGAGGAGCTTGAAGAATATCTCGATTATTCAATACAGTAAGTTTAAAAGCGGCACAACGCCGCTTTTTATTTTATAGACAACTGCTCAGTTATGACCATGCCGTTGACGGCGCTTTTTTTGAAAAATTCAACTTTTCCAAAGGCGTGCTTGCAAGCGACGCCTCGTCGCTTTTTATTTTTCACGAGGCTTTGAAAACAAAGCGAAAAACAGGCTGAATACTATAGCGGCAGCTATCCCGCCGGCGGCAGCCTTCAGCCCCCCTAAAAGCGCTCCTATAATCCCTGTTTCATCAACTGCTTCTTTGACTCCCTGCGCCATAAGATTTCCAAAGCCCGAAAGCGGTACGCTGGCTCCGGCTCCGGCAAAGTTTACAAGCGGTTCATAAAGTCCTATAGCCGAAAGTATAACTCCGGCTACGACATAGCCTGTGAGTATCCGAGCAGGAGTCAGCTTTGTCTTATCTATTAAAATTTGGCCGATAAGACATATAATCCCACCTACCAAAAACGCATATAAATATTGCATAAAACTATCCTTTTCTTTATATTTTATACTTGTTTAACAAGCGTAATAACGCACCAAAAGCTTAGACTCTTTGGGCGTTTTGTTATTTTTAAACAAGTCTTAATCAAAATTTTACTGTGTTACTATTATTTTCATACGTATCTTTATTATTCATATTGAAATTAATTTAATAAAATGGTATATTAAAGCTTAAAGTGTTTTTATTACATATATATTGCGAGGGGATAAATATGGGGGAAAGTAATTTTCCAAAACGTGCCTATAAAACGCACGGCGGCGTTAAAGTACCGCATAACAAAAACACAAAAAATGCCCAAAGCATTGTTATGCCGGCTCCTAAAATGGTAGCTCTGCCGATGAGTCAGCATATAGGCGCACCTTGTACGCCTGTTGTCAAAGCAGGCGACCGTGTAGATGTAGGTCAGGTTATAGCCAAATCTGACGCTTTTGTCAGCGCTCCTATTCACTCAAGTGTTTCCGGTATTGTAAAAAAAATTGATAAAATAACTATGCCTAACGGCATGAGGGTAGACGCTGTTTTTATTGAATCCGACGGTGAAATGAGAGTATATGAGGATATTAAACCACCTAAGGTTGAAAACCTCTCCGATCTGATATCCGCTGTAAGAGAAAGCGGTCTTGTAGGCTTAGGCGGAGCGGGATTCCCCTCTTCTGTCAAGCTCAATATTCCGTCTGATAAAAATGTAGATACTATGATAATAAACGTAGCCGAGTGCGAACCGTATATCACAAGCGATCACAGAGAAGTTATTGAAAATTCGTGGGATATTATGTCCGGCATTTACTCTATAAAAGATATACTGGGTATACACAGAGTCATTATAGGTATAGAAAATAATAAACCCGACGCTATAAAAATATTATCTGATATTGCCGAAAACTCTGTTGACAAAGATGACGAAGTTAAGGTTTTGCCGCTGAAAGCATCTTATCCTCACGGAGCGGAAAAAATATTGATAAAAGCGTGTACCGGACGCGAGGTGCCTGTGGGAGGGCTTCCAAGCGACGCAGGAGTTTTGGTTATGAATGTAACTACGATATCGTTTCTCTCGCGTTATTTAAAAACAGGTATGCCGCTTGTATCCAGACGACTGACAATTGACGGCAGCGCTGTTAAAAACCCTTGCAACGTTATAGTTCCTATCGGAACTCAAATCAAAGATATTATAGAGTTTTGCGGAGGTTACAAAGAAGACCCTAAGAAAATTCTTATGGGCGGACCGATGATGGGCACAGCGCTTTGTGACGATAGCCTTTATGTTTTAAAACAAAATAACGCTATTCTTGCTTTTGGTGAAAAAGAGGCTAGGCTTAGTCAGCCGTCAGCGTGTATTCGTTGCGGCAGATGCGTAAAAGCCTGTCCGATGAAGCTTATGCCGGAAGAACTGTCGAACGCTGTCGACAGAAAAGATACAGCAGCTATGAAAAAATACAATATTCTTAACTGTATGGAATGCGGCTGCTGCTCATTTAGCTGCCCGGCAAAAAGAAAACTGGTTCAAAACATCAGGCTTGGTAAACAAATACTAAACGATGAAAAGAAAGCTCAAATGTCAAAAGGAGGGAAAGCATGATGGATGATAAAAAATTATATGTTTCCTCTTCGCCGCATTTTCAGGGCAATTCAAGCACAAGAAAAATAATGCTTGACGTAATAATAGCGCTGATTCCTGCAACTATTGCAGCTTGCGTTATTTTTGGCATGAAAAGTCTGACTTTAGTTGGAATCTGTGTTTCATCATGTGTGTTGTCAGAATATTTAGCGCGCAAAATCATGAAAAGAGATACTACAATAGGAGACTTGTCGGCAGTGGTAACGGGATTGCTGCTTGCTTTGAATTTGCCGGTCAATATAAATCCGCTTATTGCCGTTTTTGGCAGCATCTTTGCTATCGTTGTAGTAAAGCAGATGTTTGGCGGTATCGGTATGAACTTTGTAAATCCTGCGCTTGCTGCAAGAATAGTACTGCTCGTATCTTTTCCAAGCAGTATGATGAGTTATCCCCCGGCGTTTTTCTATAGAAATGCCGACGTTGTGACTTCCGCTACTCCGCTGGGCGCGCAAAAGGGAGCTTTTTCTTACATAGATTTACTTTTGGGAAACTGCTCTGGCTGTATCGGCGAGGTTTGTGCTTTGGCTCTTATTCTAGGCGGCGTTTACCTTGTAATCAGAAAAGTTATCAGTCCGGTCATTCCCTGCGTTTATATCGGTACGGCAGTACTTATGTCGCTTTTAGTCGGAGCGGATCCGTTGTATCAAGTGCTTTCCGGCGGATTGCTTTTGGGCGCTATATTTATGGCTACAGATTACACAACTTCTCCGATCACATTTTGGGGCAAGGTTATTTTTGCCGCGGGCTGCGCAATACTTACAATCCTTTTAAGAACATATTCAAATATGCCCGAAGGCGTTTCGTTCTCAATAATTCTTATGAACATTCTTGTTCCTCACATAGAAAACCTTACAACGCCAAAAACCTTAGGTTTTGTGAAAAAGGCAAAGGGGGATAAAAAATGAAAAAATTAAACTTTAAATCAATTTTTATTCCGACTTTTTCTTTATTTATAATTTGTCTTATTATCACCGCTTTATTATCAGTAACAAATGCAGCTACAAAAGATAAAATTGCAGAAAACGAAGCGCAAACAAAAAGTGAGGCTATGAGATCGATCTGTGAGGAAGCTGTCGATTTTGATGAAATAATCAAAGATGTTTTGTACAAGGGAAAAGACAACAGCGGAAACACGGTCGGCTATGCGGTATCTACCATAGCAAACGGCTACGGCGGGCAAATAATGGTTATGACCGTTATAAAAGACGACAAGGTCATAGGTGTCGAAGTATACTATAATGATGACGAAACTCCGGGACTTGGCAAAAACACTTCTCTGAGTTTCTTTACCGATCAGTTTAAGGGGCTTCCAACAGATGAAAATATAGTTGTCAGCAAGGACTATGCGGGAAACGGTCAGCAAATAGACGCTGTAACAAGTGCAACAATCTCATCTAGAGCCGTTGTAGCAGCTGTCAATGAAGCTGTTAAAATATATAACGAAAACACAGAGGAGGGTAACTAAGATGAATAAAAAATCATATTTTCATGAGTTTACCAAAGGTATAATAAAAGAAAACCCTGTTTTGTGTCTGGTGCTTGGCACCTGCCCTACGCTTGCGGTAACTACAAGCGCTTCTAACGCCATAGGCATGGGAATTGCTGCTACTTTGGTACTTGTTTGTTCAAATGCGGTTATATCAATGCTTAGAAAGGTTATCCCCGACAAGGTTAGAATTCCTGCTTACATCACAATTATCGCGGGGTTTGTAACTATCGTTCAGATGCTGGTAAAAGCTTTTTCCCCTTCTATCAATGACGCTTTGGGGATATATCTTCCGCTCATTGTTGTAAACTGTATCATCTTAGGACGAGCAGAAATGTACGCGAGCAAAAATAAAGTTATCCCTTCTATTCTTGACGGACTGGGAATGGGAATAGGATTTACTGCGGCACTTTTGTGTATGGGTATTATACGCGAGCTGTTCGGCTGCGGAACTATATTTGGTATTTCGATTATGCCTGTAAAAATATTGATATTTATTTTACCGCCCGGCGGATTTTTCGTGTTTGGAATGCTTATTGCTCTTGCTAATAAACTCAACTCTAAAAAGGGCAAAAAGGCTGCCGATTCTCCGTGCTCGGGCTGTCCGATGAAATCAAGCTGTTCAAAGTCAGAATCTAACGCTGCTACTGATTGTGCAACTAACGGCACCTCTGATAAATTAAACGCCGGCACAGCTGACAACGAAAGTAAAAGCAAGGGGGCGATCAAATGCTGATAAAATCTTTAGCTGCGGTTTTTTTGGCTGCTATTCTTACAGAAAATTATGTATTAAGCAAGTTTTTAGGCATTTGTCCGTTCTTGGGCGTTTCAAAAAAGCTCAATACCGCCGTTGGTATGAGCGTTGCGGTTACCTTTGTTATGGTAATCTCTACAGCGGTCACCTTTCCTATATATACATATCTGCTTGTACCACACGACCTGGGTTATCTTCAAACCATAGTTTTTATTTTGATAATAGCTGGGCTTGTTCAGCTCGTCGAGGTTGTATTGAAAAGATACATTCCCTCTCTTTATAAATCTCTGGGTGTTTATCTGCCGCTTATTACTACAAACTGCGCTATCTTAGGCGTTACAATGCTTGTTCTGCAAAAGGTTGATTCTACAACGCTTTATAACTACACCTACATTCATGCCATTGTAAATTCGCTTGGCGCGGGAATCGGATTTTTGGTTGCTATGGTTATGTTTGCAGGCGTCAGACAGAAAATGGAAAACTGTGATATTCCAAAATCGCTTAAAGGGCTGCCAATCACCTTAGTCGCGGCTTCGCTCACCGCATTGTCGTTCTTAGGTTTTTCGGGCTTTGTCGACAAGCTGATACCGCTTTCGTAAGGAGGAAACAGTATGAGTGATTATATATTACCGGTTTTGATTTCGGTAGCAGTTGTCGCAGGCATTGGGCTTATTATAGGTCTTGTGCTCTCTATAGCGTCAATAGTTATGGCTGTGCCAAAAGATGAAAAGGCAGAAAAGATACTGAATATTTTGCCGGGAGCTAACTGTGGTGCTTGTGGTTTTTCCGGTTGTTCGGGTTATGCAAGCGCCTTGTCAAAAGGTGAGGCAAAAGTTGGACTTTGCCCCGTAGGCGGCGAAAAATGCGCAAAAGACGCAGCTTTGATTCTTGGTGTAGACGCGGGTTCTGTTGAAAAGAAGGTAGCGTTTGTTCAGTGTAGAGGAAATTGCGACAACACATCGAACAAAGCTATATATGACGGCATACAAAGCTGTTCGGCGGCATCAAAAATCGGCAACGGAGTCTCTGAATGCATATACGGTTGTCTGGGCTTTGGCGACTGTGTTGACGCGTGTCAATACGGAGCTGTAAGTATATGCAACGGAGTATCGGTTATAGACTCTCAAAAATGCACGGCTTGCTCAGCGTGTGTAAAGACGTGCCCGAGACATATAATTTCTCTCGTGCCGTATAAAACAAGCGCTGCAGTCACGTGTTCTAACAAAGACAAGGGTGCAAACACCAGAAAAGTTTGCAAAGTGGGCTGTATAGGCTGTAAAAAGTGTGAAAAGCTTTGCGAAGCAGACGCTATAAAGGTAGATAGTTTTTGCGCTTATGTTGATATGAACAAATGTGTATCTTGCATGAAATGTATCGAGGGCTGTCCCCAAGGCTGCATAACTCACTTTATGGCAGAGTAAATATAATAAATTTGATAAAACAAAGAAGATGACTGTTTTTCAGCCATCTTCTTTATTTGTGTAGCAACAAAAGAGCTTCGTTTTTTCTGCATACCACATCCTTTTTTCGAACAATGCACTTTAGCCAAACATAAAAAATGCGCACAACCGAAGCAAACGAGTTCACCGGCTGCACGCACAAAAAACACATTGCTCGCTTGTCGCCAAACAAATTACAGTATAATCCTTTTGCATATCAGACAAAAAGGGATAGCCGTATAGAGCATAGTGTTTTTATCAGAAATAAAAACACTATCCCAAAAACTTTGTCTAAATACGCATAAACAATAAACTATTAAACTGTAATTTGTTGGCAACCTAAATATATCACATGAAAATATAAAAAGCAAGAAAAATTTTATCGCTTGGTTTTGTGACAGTTATATGAAAAATTCTGAACAATTTGTAAAATCGCTTTGATTTTACCTTTTTGTGTAGTAAAATCTATTTGTTAAAATTTATCAAAGGAGATTTTTAGATGGTAGAAGTCAAAAATCTAACAAAAGTCTACGGCAACATCAAGGCTGTTGATGATATAAGCTTTTCTGTTGACAGTGGAGAAATTCTGGGCTTTTTAGGTGAGAACGGCGCCGGAAAAAGCACCACTATGAATATTATTACAGGATATATTTCTTCAAACTCAGGAAGCGTTTTGATAGACGGGTACGACATATTCAAAAAACCAAAAGCTGCTAAATCCAAAATCGGATATCTGCCCGAAATACCGCCTTTATACATAGATATGACCGTTGTTAAATATCTTGAATTTATGTTTGAGCTAAAAAAGGTTAAGCTGCCTAAAAAAGAGCATATAAAAGAGGTTATGGCGGCAGTTAAAATTAATGACGTAAAGAATCGAATAATAAAAAATCTTTCAAAAGGATACCGACAGCGAATAGGATTAGCTCAAGCATTGCTCGGCAACCCTCCTGTTTTAATTTTAGACGAACCTACGGTAGGGCTCGATCCAAAACAAATTATAGAGATACGAAAACTTATCAGAACTCTCGGAAAAAAACACACTGTTATTTTTTCGTCGCATGTGTTGTCAGAAGTCTCAGCTATATGTGACAGAATAATAGTAATAAACAACGGCAAAATTGTAGCCGACGCAAAAACAGAAGAGCTTTCAAATATTTTGGAAAGCAAAGGAGAGCTTTTGATCGAAGCGAAAGGAAGCCAAAGCACAATATCCTGCGTCATAAATAATATAGACGGCGTCAAAAAAGTGACCGCTACTAAGCCAAACCTTTATACCATAGAGCACGATATCAACACAGATATCAGAGAAAGCGTTTTTAATGAAATGGCAAAGGCCGACTGTCCTATACTTATGATGAAAAAAGGCGGACTTTCTCTTGAAGAAAGCTTTTTAAAACTGACTTCTGACATCAAAAAGGAGGAAAAACATGAAAGCAATAATTAAGCGAGAGCTCTCGTCATATTTTAACAGTGCAATAGGATATATTGTTTTAGCTGTATTTTATTTTTTTTCAGGTATATACTTTTCCTTTTTTTGTATATATAAAAACTCTTCTTCACTTTCTCCTGTGTTTTCCAATATGCTTATGATAATTTTGTTTGTAGTACCTATTATAACTATGAAATCTTTTGCTGAGGAAAAACGGCAAAAAACCGATCAGGCTTTATTTACCTCTCCTGTCAACCTGTTTGAAATAGTAATGGGAAAATTTTTGGGTGCATTTATATTATACCTTTTGTGTGTTTCGATTTTCCTTGTTTATACTCTGGTTATATGCTTTTTTACAACGCCTGAGTGGTCTGTTATTTTTTGCACCCTTTTAGGTACGCTTATTATGGGTGGCGCGCTTATCGCTATCGACATCTTTATCTCAGCTATGACCGAAAGTCAGGTGATAGCCGCTGTAGTTGGAATAGGAGCAGGGCTATTTATTTATATGCTGGACTCGATCGCGGACCTTATAAATGTAGAGTTCTTTGCAAATATTTTAAGAGCCTTGTCGTTTAATCAAAATTTTTTAAACTTTACTTACGGAATTTTAAGTCTCAAAAACGCAGTTTTCTTTCTAAGCATAATCGCTGTATTTTTGTTTTTGACCATACGTGTATTTGAAAAGAAACGTCTAAGCTAAGGGAGGGTCAAAATGAAAAATAAAGATGTAAAAGATAAAACGAAAAAGTCACAAAATAATAAAATTAAGAATTTATTTAGGTCACGCAAATTCAAACGCGGCGCAATCGCTGTTTTTCTTACCATTCTTTTTATCGCCGTTATAGTTTCATTAAATATTGCAGCAGGTTTTCTTACAGAGCGTTTTCCTTCGCTCTCATATGATATGACAAAAAACAAATCGTATATGCTGCAAAACGATACCGTTGAATACATAAGAGAGCTCAACGACGAAATTACTATATATGTTCTTCAAAAAGAAAATGAATTTGAAGCAAACGGCGATTATTATGTTCAGGCAAATAAACTGCTGAAAAATATGGCAAAAGCATCTGAAAAAATAAGCCTTGAGTATATAGATCTTAAATCCAATCCGGGTTTTTCATCAAACTATCCCGAAGTTGACTGGAGCTCGTCGCCTCTGATGCTTATTGAAAGTAAAGATCAATACCGAAAACTCAATGCCGAAGATTTGTTTGACTATAACCAGGCGTACCTTGATTATTACGGAACTTATGTGGTAGAATCCCAGCACATAGAACAGGCGGTTCTTACAGCTATATTAAACGTCATCACAGAAGATAAAGTTAAGGTTACCGTTCTGGAAGGACAGGGAGAAGAGGATAGCTCTTCGCTGCAAAAACTGCTTTTAAACAACGCTTATGAGATAGAAAAGGTTTCGCTTTTGACCGGCAGTATTGACGAGGAAAGCAAGTTTGTTATCATATTCGATCCTGATAAGGATATAGACAAAGATGTTTATAAAACTCTGTCAGATTGGCTATATAACGACGGAAAATACGGCCATACCCTTATATATATCCCAAATGATATGAAAAAGACAAGCGAGTTTGAAAATCTAAACGCTCTCATAGGTGAATGGGGTATGAAAATTACCGAAGGCTATACCTATGAAACAAAAACTGCTTATATGACCAATTCTCAAAATCCAAATTTAATATCTGTTTTTGATTATAAAAATGATACATATACTTCCGGATTAAAAAATTTGTCTATTCCTGTTCTTCTGTATTTTACAATGCCGATTGAGATTACTGACGAGGAGTTTGCATCTGCGTTGCTCACTACCTCTGATGAAGCTGTAGTGATGCCGCTTGGCGCTTCGGATGACTGGAAGCCAAATAACGAAGAGGCTAAAACTCTTAACGGTGCGGTTTTAGCTACAAAATCAAATGACGAAGGCTATTCTTCAAATGTTTTGGTGATCGGTTCATATGACGCTTTTTCAGAAGGCGCTTTGTCTTCAAACAGCGTTAATAACGCTCAGTATTTTCTTAACATATTCAATAAGATAGCCGACAAGGATAACGTGGGAATTTCTATTGAAGGCAAAGACTTAGATTCCAAAGAACTCGGAATAACAAACGCATCTCTTGCTCTAACGCTGAAAATAATATTCATATATATAATTCCTATATTTATTCTGCTGATAGGTTTTATTATATGGATCAGAAAGAAAAATAAATAATTAGCGGCGAGGCACCGCAGCCTTTTCGAGGAGAAAGACTCTGCTGAAATGTAACTTTATTGCCCGATTGAAGCGTAAATTTTATTCTAACTAAAGCAAGTGAAAATCACAACACGATAAAAATCTCAAAACGTAAAAGCAAAAAAGCCTCGCATAAATTTGGTTTCTCCAAATTGTGCGGGGAAATTTTTACTAAGCACATTGAATCAAGGCTTCAAAATATATTCTTTTATTTTCCAAACATTTCCGTCAAATATTTTGTATTTCGCCGGGATTTCTTTTTTTGGGATATCAGGGGAACAGCCTTTTTGATAAATATAAAGGCTGTCGATTCCGACTTTATTCGCTCCGCCTATATCACTCATATAATCGTTTCCGATCATTATTGTTTTTGACTTTTCGAGCGAATATGTTTTTATCAGCTTTTCAAAATACTGTTTTGAGGGCTTTGAGCAAAGGTGTTCGCTGCTGATAAATACTCCGTCAAAATATTTAAGTATATCAAAACTTTTCAGTTCATTTAAAGTAAAGCAGCTTTGAGCGTTAGACAAAAGATACACCTGCTTGTTGTTTTCTTTAAGACTTTTCAAAAGGTCCTCTGCTCCGTCAAAAATTTTCAGATATAAAGTAGAATTTTGCCTGAAGTGCCATGCGGTGTCGTTCAACACAGCAGTTGTCGGTTTTACTCCTTTTTTGCAATACAGCTTCTTAAAAACCTTGAGCAAATCTATATCAATATTTTGATAAAACGGATGTATGAGTTTAACCTTATATTTTTCTTTTCTAATATAGCTGTAATATTTTTGTTGAAGTTCCTGTGGAGTGTAGACTGCGCCGTTTCTTTTATACTCCTCAGTCGTTTTCTTCCACAGCTTGGCTGAATTTTCATCTGTACTAATATCAACCAGCGTTCCATATAAATCAAAGATATAATTTTGATACATTCATATATCCCCCCAAAAACGATATTCCTATTCTATCATAAAATAGTATAAAATCCAATATTTCGTAGACATTCTACATATTATTTTATCGTTTGCTTTATGACTGTGCTTGTGTTAAAATAATAAAAAATAAAGGGGCGAGATTATGACTAAAAAACAAATTGCAAAAAATGCCGAACTCTCTTTGAAAAAAGAATATCCCGACGCAATATGCTCGCTTACATATACAGATCCTCTACAGCTTTTAATTGCTACCCGACTGGCAGCCCAGTGCACAGACAAGCGCGTTAATATGGTAACGCCCGATTTGTTTGAGAGATTTAAAACCGTTTATGACTTTGCTAAGGCAGAGCCCGAAGAAGTAGCTCAGTATATAAAAAGCTGCGGACTTTATAAGACAAAGTCCAAGGATATTGTCAAAATGTGTAAAATGATAGTCGAAAAATATTCGGGAGAAGTTCCTTCTAGCCTTGAAGAATTAATAAAACTCCCGGGGATCGGCAGAAAAACCGCCAATCTTATGATGGGTGATATCTATCATATGCCGGGAGCTGTAGTGGTTGATACACACTGTATACGAATAACCCGCCGGCTGGGACTCCACAACGAAAAAGATATGAAAAAAATAGAGTTCATTCTTCGCGATCTTCTTGATCCTAACGAATCCTCTGATTTTTGTCACCGTCTTGTGTTGCACGGAAGAGCTGTTTGTTCTGCGCCGTCTCCAAAATGCGACAAATGCTGTATGAATGATTTCTGCAAAAAGAACCTATAATACTGAACACATCATAGTTATGTGTAAAATTAATGGTATTTATTTTATACTAATTGATAATAAAACAGGCGAACAGATTTCTGTTCGCCTGTTTTCAATGTTTCTATCTTATTTAAGTTCGTGTATAGCAGCCTTTATAAGTGCAATTTTTTCTTTTTCGCGCTGGGCCTGCATTTTGATCTTTTCTATAACAGCCTGAGGCGCCTTGCTCATAAAACTGTCGTTGTTTAATTTGTTTTCATCCTGTTTTAAGAGTTTTAGCGTGTTTTCAAGTTCCTTTTTGAGACGATTTAATTCTTCTTCTATGTCAACCAAGTCGCTCATAGGTATATAAATTTTAGCGTCAGAGGTGACTACCGTAACAGCTTTTTCGATGTCAAAGTCTTCTGAAATTTCTGTATCTGAGGCTGAAGCGAGCTTCTTGAAAAATTCTACGCCGATATTGAATGTATCTGCAAATTTTGTAGCTATATATATCTTTGCTTTTCTTGACGGCGGAACATTCATCTGAGAACGCTGTGTACGTACTGCGGTGATAGCCTGCATGATTTTTTGCATTTTAGCCGCTTCCTCGGGGAAATTCAGAGCTTCGTCATACTTAGGATACTGTTGCAGCATGATCGTATCACCGGTGTGTGGAATCGTCTGCCAGATTTCTTCTGTAATAAACGGCATAAAAGGATGCAAGAGCTTGAGTGTTTTATCGAGAACATAAATCAAAACCTGTCTGGTGTTCTGTGCCGTCTCTTTATCGTCCCCGTTTAGTCTTGCTTTTGTCAGCTCGATATACCAGTCACAGTAGCAATCCCAAATAAAGTCATAGAGCTTTTGTACCGCTATTCCAAGTTCAAATTTATCAAGATTTTCCGTTACGTCTTTTGAGAGTAAATTCAAGGTGTGAAGTATCCACTTGTCCTCGATATTTAACTTTTCGGGCAATTTGCACTCTACATCATAACCGTCAATATTCATATGCACAAAACGGCTTGCGTTGTAAAGCTTGTTTGCAAAATTGCGGCAGGATTCGACGCGTTCTTCAGAAAAACGCATATCGTTTCCCGGTGAGTTACCGGTAGCAAGGAAAAATCTAAACGCATCGGCTCCGTATTTGTCTATAACCTCGATTGGATCTACTCCGTTGTTCAAAGATTTTGACATTTTTCGGCCTTGAGCGTCACGAATAAGACCGTGAATAAAAACTGTGTCAAAGGGTACGTCGTGCATATTATGCAAACCGGAGAAAATCATACGAGCAACCCAGAAAAAGATAATGTCATATCCGGTTACAAGCGTATTGGTAGGATAAAAATATTCCAGTTCTTCTGTTTTTTCAGGCCAGCCTAAAGTTGAAAACGGCCATAAAGCAGATGAAAACCAGGTGTCTAGCGTATCTTCATCCTGATGCAAGTGTTCAGATCCGCATCTTGTACACTTGTTTGGCGCCTCCTTGGAGACAATTAACTCGCCGCAATCATCACAGTAGTAGGCAGGAATCCTGTGTCCCCACCAAAGCTGACGCGAAATACACCAGTCTTTTATATTCTCCATCCAGTTAAAATATATTTTCTCAGAGCGCTTTGGTATAAATTTTGTTCTTCCGTCTTTTACGCACTCTATCGCAGGTTTTGCCAAAGGCTCCATTTTTACAAACCATTGTTTAGATACTCTAGGCTCAATAGTTGTGTGGCATCTGTAGCAGGTGCCGACATTGTGGCTGTAATCCTCGGTTTCTACCAAAAAGCCACCTTCTTCAAGATCTTCGACTATAGCTTTTCTGGCTTCATAGCGATCCATTCCGGCATATTTAGGATAATCTTTTGTAATATGTGCGTCGTCAGTCAGACAGTTTAATATAGGAAGATTGTGTCTAAGTCCTACCTCAAAGTCGTTGGGATCATGAGCCGGAGTGATTTTTACAACTCCCGTTCCAAACTCAGGGTCGACATATTCATCGGCGACAATAGGAATTTCTCTGCCTACAAGCGGAAGTATCAGAGTCTTTCCTACCAAATCTTTATAACGCTCATCATCGGGATGAACCGCAACCGCTGTATCTCCGAGCAGGGTCTCAGGTCTTGTTGTAGCAAGCTCTAAATACCCAGAACCGTCAGAAAGAGGATATCTCAAATGCCAAAAATGTCCCGCCTGCTCTTCAAATTCAACCTCTGCGTCAGAAATAGAAGTCTTGCAGTGCGGACACCAGTTTATTATCCTCTCGCCTCTGTATATAAGTCCCTCGTTATATAGCTTTACAAAAACTTCTTTAACGGCTTTAGAACAGCCCTCATCCATAGTAAAGCGCTCGCGCTCCCAATCGCATGAAACGCCAAGTTTTCTAAGCTGCTTTGTAATCCTTGAGCCGTATTCATCCTTCCATTTCCACGCACGTTCTAAAAAGCCTTCTCTGCCTATATCTTCTTTGGTAATTCCCTCTTTGCGCATAGCTTCTACGATTTTTGCTTCTGTCGCAATAGACGCATGATCTGTTCCGGGCATCCACAAAGCAGAGTAGCCCTGCATACGACGGAAACGTATGAGGATATCCTGCAAAGTATTATCAAGAGCATGTCCTATATGCAGTTGTCCGGTAATATTGGGTGGCGGCATAACGATAGTATAAGGCTTTTTATTTTTATCAACTATCGCATGAAAATAATTATTGTTCAGCCAAAATTCGTATATTCGATCTTCAACCTGTTTAGGATCATAAGATTTTGCAAGCTCAGGCATTTGTAACCTCCAAAATGTTAAAATTCGCAAATTTTTACTTATACATTATCTCATCGTGATCATCTTTTGTCAAGCCGGAAGTGCGTTTCATAAGCCAAATTATTCTCGCTTTACATGCCTATATTTTTGTGGTATAGTAAAATTGGAAATCTTTACACTCAACTATTTGATCGAACACAGAATATTGCTACAAAGAACTTGAGGCAAATCGTAATGTATTATGAGCTGAATTTAAGTTAATGCAATGTAATTGTGGAGGTTCAAGTATGATACTTGTTGATAGAAATGTTCTTGCTTGTACTATTGGAGGCTTTTCGCATACA